>JAFCZD010000697.1 GCA_019314525.1 Deltaproteobacteria bacterium | reverse complement strand
TCGCCCACGGAAGAGGAGGGGCATCAGGCCGACGAGGTCGAGCATAAGGTGACGCTTACGCGGCCTTTCTTCATGCAAGCAACGGAGACCACTCAGGGGCAGTTCGAAACGTTGATGGGGTGGAACCCGAGCTTTTATGGCCCCAACAGTGTCAGCCCTGATTGTGGCTTGGATTGCCCGGTGGAGCGGGTGGGCTGGTTCGACATGGTGGCTTATGCCAACGCGCTCTCGGCGAAGGAGGAGCTGAGGCCGTGTTATGTGCTGAGCGACGTGCTCTGCCTCGACCTGCCTCGACGCGACGCCCGCCAACCCAGGCGACGACATCATGGATTGTATGAACACCACGCAGGCGGGCATCGCGAGCGCGACCCTCGTGCTCAACGGTGTGACATCTGTGTATGATTGTGAGGGCTATCGCTTGCCCACAGAGGCCGAGTGGGAATACGCGGCGCGCGCTGGGAGCACGGGAGCGACCCCCAATGGCGACCTAGACGGAAATACCGCCTGTGAGAGCCCACACCCAACGCTCGATTCCATCGCCTGGTTCTGTGGCAATGACAAGGGGCTGACCACCGGTGTCGGCCAACTCCAAGCGAACGCCTGGGGGCTCTATGACACCCTTGGTAATGTGTCGGAGTGGTGTTGGGATTGGGAGGCTGCCTATACAGGCGAGAGCAGTGATCCTGAAGGCCCCGCCACAGGCAGCCAGCGCATCAGGCGCGGTGGATCTTGGAACAACGATGCTTGGTTGTTGCGGACGGCTCGCAGGAATGGCGCTACTCCAGACTATCGCTACCATTACATCGGGGGGCGTGTGGCGCGTTCGGCTCGTTAGGGCTCGTTAGGGTACGAGGTGACCACTCGTGTTGACGGCGCTCTGATTTTGGAATGACGGCTTCTGGGCCGGTAGATTCCTACATTCGCGGGAATGGCGGCTTCTGGGCCGGTAGATTTCTGATTTCATGCGTAGGGCGTCCTCATCTCTCTTTTGGTCTGGCATTTGCAACGCTGGTGAGCAAGGGAGCATGGACCAGATGAATCAACGACACACGCGATGCACCACGCCGCTGGTGATGATGGCCGCCCTGCTGGTGATTCCCGTCCTTGCGCAAGCCAAGCCCATGGGGGCGTTCAGGCGAGCGGCAGCCTACAGGCAGTTTCTGCATTTGGCGAAGAAGGGCGTCCCTGGCTACGCCTCTGCGGTGGGAGAGATGCGTGAGGCCAAGCGGGTACGACACCTGGGCGGCAAGCTCTCGATGATCAAGCTGCTCCGCTCTGGGGCGTTCAGGTCCAACCCCTTGTCTTCAACCACTCGGGAGCAAAATCAGAAGCTGGATGAGGTCGTGGTGAAGACGGTGGTGGCTGCGGTCAAGCTGCAGCAGAGCGCGCAGACCTATGTGCCCGTGGGTCGGCATGCGTTGTTGCTCGCTCTGCAGACGCTGACGAGCCGCTTGAACTATGAAAAGACCACAGGCCGCGCCAAGGCCTTAGAGATCGCGAGGGCACCTGTGAAGCATGCAACGATGAGCATGGAGATCATGGTGAGACAGGGAAACGCCAAGCAGCCGCGCATCAAAGAGGCCGTGATAGCGTTGATGCAAGGTGACCTCGATGTTCTTCGCGGGCGCCTAACGCAAGTGGACGCCAAGGCCCTGAGGCAGTTCGACCGGCACGCTGATGAGATCCCCGCCCAGAAGTCCCAGGTGGACCTCCATTGGATTCGCACGACCTGGTAGGTGGTACGATCACGGAGCATGCAGCATCGTTATGGCGGCGTCACCTTGAAGTCATCAAAGCGCGCGCGGACGTCATAGCCTCCAATACCAGCCGAACCCTCTAGAATGGGCGAAGGGTCTTGGTAGGTGGCCTCGAGGGGCGCCATCAGGTCCGGGCCGTCAAGGGTGCAGTGGATCGTATCGCCGATGGCGGATAATTCCATGGTGTACCAAGTGGAAAAGGAGAGCCTCCTGCGCCGGCTTTGCGCAAGAATGGGGGTGCTAGCACAATCGTTGAGCTTCTTCGTGATCCCGATGATGTCCTGGGTCACGCTCGCGCCACAGGTATAAAAGACGCAGGGCGAAAGGCTCGCCATGCGGATGAGCAAGCCGCCTTGCCCGCTGCCACATGCGGGATCGAAGATGATCCTGGCGCTGACCTTCACGTCGGACCAGGTCTTGTTGGGGACCATGGCGTATCCGGTGTTGGAGTCGCAAACGTCCATCGATGCGGAGCCGCTGTCTTGACCGAAGGCGCCTGATCCAATTGTAAAAGAGAAGTCGGTATCATCGAAGGTATCTTCGAAGAGCAGGTTTCCAGCGTCTGGACTCGAGGCCCCGTCAGATGTTGCATCCACAGTTTGAGATAATTTGAGATCAACGAGGGGCTTGAGATCGACGAGGGGCTTGAGATCGACGAGGGGCTTGAGATCGACGAGGGGCTTGAGATCGACGAGGGGCGCTTGGTCTGCCGCAGCATCTGGCGAGGGAGAGTCGTGCGTCGAGGGATAGCCCGCGAGGGCATGGCAGCCTGTGAACAGCACCAGAAGAGCATTGAGCGCAGCTCGCTTCATACCCAGAGATGATATCAGGTTTTGGGGGGCCAGGCCCGATGCGCTTTATCCCCAGAACGCGTCGAGAGCGTCGACCTTTCGCTTGCGCGTCTTCTTTGGTTTGGTGCCACCCCAGAAGGCATCCAAGGTGCTGTCTTTACCCGTACGCGGTACCTTGTCCTTGACCTCGGTGATCTTCACCTTGCCTGTCTTCATATTGATCGTGCCAGAGACCTCTGCTTTGTCGCGTTCTGTCCGCAATGTTGGTCGCGAGGTGAAGCGCTTGATCGAGGAACCCTTCTTGGGCTCGGAGAAGGTGTGGTACCAGCGGCTGACAGGGAGGCCACGCAGGTGAACCGCCCGGCGTACCTTCTTGACCAGGGTGGATTGTTTCAGGGGAGTTCGGCGGGCTGCGTCCGCCGGGGTGGGGGCGCTCAGGAGCGTGCCACCAAGCAGCAACAACACATAGGGGCGTACCAATCGCATAGGGGTTCTCCTTAAGCCATGACTAAGGCACTCATCATGCCAACGTGAGATCATTCAAGAAGCACGTTTTGGAGCGAACGAAATCTGGTCAATGGATGGTGGTGTGACCAGCTGAGGCTTCGCTCTTGCCAGCCCAAAGCGATTTGGCGGATTCTCGGGGTTATGGCAGGGGGATCGCGCCAAGGCAGGAGTGCCGAACCATGAGCTGCCGCGCTTGGTACGGAAGCTGCCCGTCTGGAGGCCGTCACCACGTTGAGGCCAGATTGACCTCGCCGAGATCGTGCATGCTGCCGGTGCCTTCGCAAAGATCGCCACCCTGAGCCGGAATGAGCGTCGTAGTTGCTCCGGTGCCATCGCCATC
>JAFCZD010000696.1 GCA_019314525.1 Deltaproteobacteria bacterium | reverse complement strand
GCTCAGCGTGGCGCTGGTGGATACACTCTCGGATCTGGACGAGCCGGAAGACCTGGTCCAACTCGCAGACATCCCCGAACTGCGACGATTCGCCCCCCGCTGACAGTTTGATGCGCACGCCTTGATTTTGGCCCAACAGGGCCTAGAGTACCCCAGACGTTCACGACCTAAGCCGCGACCCCTGCCTTTGGAGCGTTTCCATGTCGAAAAATTCCTTCAACACCCGCAAAGAACTCGAGACCGCTGCGGGTGTTGTCACCTACTACAGCCTCCCGCAGCTGGCCGCGGACGGCGTCGCCGACGTGCACCGCCTCCCTTTCTCCATCAAGGTGCTGCTTGAGTCGCTCCTGCGCAACGAGGACGGACATCAAGTCACCACTGATGATGTCCAGAAGCTCTGTGATTACAACCCAGCGGCCCCCACCATCGTGGAGATCCCCTTCAAGCCCGCCCGCGTGATCCTCCAGGACTTCACGGGCGTGCCAGCGGTGGTAGACCTCGCGGCCATGCGCAGCGCTATGGGGCGGCTTGGCGGCAACCCACAGCTGATCAACCCCCAGATCCCCGTCGATCTCGTCATCGACCACAGCGTGCAAGTTGACGTCTCCAGCTCGGCGGATGCCCTCCAGAAGAACGCCGAATTCGAGTTTCGCCGCAACCGCGAGCGCTATATGTTCCTGCGTTGGGGTGCCCAGGCTTTCGACAACTTCGGCGTGATCCCCCCCGCCAGCGGCATCGTGCATCAGGTGAACGTCGAGTACCTCGCCAAGGGTGTACAGAGCAACACCTTTAACGGCCAACAAGTGCTCTACCCCGACTCGTTGGTAGGCACTGACTCACACACGACGATGATCAATGGCCTTGGCGTCGTAGGCTGGGGCGTGGGCGGCATCGAAGCCGAGGCTGTGATGCTGGGCCAGCCCATCTACATGCTCGCCCCAGAAGTGATCGGCTTCGAGCTCACAGGCAAGCTGCCTGAGGGCGCCACCGCGACGGACTTGGTGCTGGTGGTCACACAGATGCTACGCGAGCATGGTGTGGTGGGAAAATTCGTCGAATTCTACGGAAAGGGCCTCTCGCACCTCTCCCTAGCCGACCGCACCACCCTCGCCAACATGGGACCCGAATATGGTGCCACCATGGGATTTTTCCCCGTGGACACCGAAACGATCCGCTACCTGCGAGCCTCGGGACGGGATGAGCAACTCGTAGACACGGTGGAACGCTACTTCAAAGCCCAAGGGCTCTTCCGCCACGACGAGACCCCAGCCCCCGAGTTCGCCGCCACCGTGAAGCTGGATATGGCCAGCGTCGAGCCCGCCCTCGCCGGCCCCAAGCGCCCACAAGACCGTATCCGACTGGCCGACATGAAGAAGAGCTGGCAGGCTGACCTGCGCAAACCGGCTAGCGAACGAGGCTTCGCGCTCTCTCAGGACCAGCTCGACGCCTCGGCTCCTGTGACGCTCGGGGAGAAAGAGGAGACGCTTCAACACGGCAGCCTGGTCATCGCCGCCATCACCAGCTGCACGAATACATCCAACCCATCCGTGATGATCGCCGCTGGCCTCGTCGCCAAGAAGGCCGTGGAACGTGGCCTGAGCGTGAACAGCCATGTCAAAGCGAGCTTGGCCCCTGGGTCGCGCGTCGTCACTGAATACCTCGACCGCACGGGGCTCACGCCCTACCTCGATCAGCTCGGCTTCCAAACGGTGGGTTATGGCTGCACCACCTGCATTGGCAACAGCGGCCCCCTCGCCGAGCCCGTGGTGAACGCCATCAAAGAGGCCAACCTCGTGGTGACCAGCGTGCTCTCGGGTAACCGTAACTTCGAGGGGCGCGTCAACCCGCACACCAAGGGCAATTACCTGGCGTCACCCCCCCTTGTGGTCGCCTATGCCCTCGCCGGAACAGTGGACATCGATCTCACCAAAGACCCCATGGGCCAGGACAAAGAGGGCGAAGACGTCTTCATGAAGGACCTCTGGCCCAGCAACGCTGAAATCGCGGAGCACCTTGGTCACGCCGAAAATCCAGAGGTCTTCAAGAAGGGCTATGACGGGGTGGAAAACGCCAACGAGATGTGGAACGCGATCCCCGTCTCTGGTGGCGCGCTCTACGACTGGGATGAGGGCTCGACTTACATCCAGGAGCCCCCCTTCTTCGTAGGCATGTCCCTCGACGTGCGACCGATTCAACCGATAACAGGGGCACGCGTCTTGCTCAAGCTTGCCGATAGCATCACCACCGATCACATCAGCCCCGCAGGCGTCATCCCTGCAGGGGCCGCGGAAGAATACCTGCTGAAGCACGGCGTCGAACGCGAAGACTTCAACTCCTTCGGCAGCCGACGCGGCAACGACCGCGTGATGACCCGGGGCACCTTCGCCAACATCCGGCTAAAGAATCAGATGGCGCCTGGCACCGAGGGCAGCTTCACCACCCACGTGCCCACGGGCGAGGTGATGAGCGTCTATGACGCCGCACAGCGCTACAAAGAGAGCAAGACGCCCACCATCGTGCTCGCCGGAAACGACTACGGCATGGGATCGAGCCGCGATTGGGCGGCCAAGGGCACCTTCCTGCTGGGAGTTGGCGCGGTGATCGCTCAATCCTTCGAGCGCATCCACCGCAGCAATTTGGTGGGCATGGGCGTGCTGCCGTTGCAATTCGTGGAGGGCGCCAACCCTGAGTCTCTGGGGCTCACGGGCAAAGAGACCTTCACGATCCACGTCGATGACACCCTCGAAGCGCGGCAACAGGTCCAGGTTGATTACGAGACCCCCGAGGGCAAAACAGGCTCTTTTATGACCGACTGCCGTATCGACACCTCCATCGAGATCGACTACTACCGCAATGGTGGCATCCTGCACACGGTCCTGCGACGACTGGCAGCGCAAAGCGAGTAGCTCTGCGTGCAACATCGCTGATAAATGCTATCACAAGGCATGGCAAATTTTGGTAATGGTGATACTTCCTATCGTGCGGCGGGCCAGCAAGAGGGTCTCGGCTCCCTCGTCAACGATTTCTACGACAACATGCAAACGTTCCCCGAAGCAGCTGTGATCCTCGCGATGCACGGTGAGGACCTCTCATTGGTGCGGGAGAAGTTGGCGGTCTT
>JAFCZD010000695.1 GCA_019314525.1 Deltaproteobacteria bacterium | reverse complement strand
CCGTGGTCGCGCAGACAGCCTCGTGAACGCCCCAGCACACCGCGCCTGCAGGCTTCGCCGAGCATTGCGCCTTGCCTAGGCAGGTCTCACAGTCGCCATCGCACGCGCTATCGCAGCACACGCCCTCGGCCGTGCAGATCGCGCTGCTACATTCGTTGCTCGCAGCGCAATCTTCGCCGTTGGCCTTGGTGGCAACGCAAGCGCCCGCGGCGCTGCAGTAGTGGCCCGCGAGGCACTCATCGTCACTGCCGCATTTGAGGGCACACAACGCTCCAGTGGGCGCACAGATATAGGGACTGCAGGGTTCGATACGGGTGGCGCAGCTGCCCTGGTTGCAGGTGAAGGTAGAAAAGAGCGCGGCGCTGCAGCTCGCGTCGCCGCAGGGCACCTGGTCTTCGGCCGTGCAAGCGCCCTGGGCGCTGCAGACATGGCAATCTTGATCGCAGGCTGTATTGCAGCAGACGCCATCGGCGCAAAAGCCGCTCGCGCAGACCTTGGCGTTGGTGCCGCAGGCCGCGCCCAGCTCGAGGTTCGAAACGCAGGCGCCGCCGAAACATTGCGCGGCACCAGTGCAATGTTCATTGAGGGAGCAATCCGTACGGCAGGTGGCGTCATCGCTGCAGGCGTAGCTGCCACAGCTTTGAGTGCTGCGCTCGCACGCCCCCGCGCCATCGCAGGCGCTCGAGGTCAGTGCACCCTCGGCGCAGGTGATCTCGCCACACGTGGCGTCGCCGCCAGGGAATTGGCAGGCCCCTGCCCCATCACAGCTGCCCGCACATTCTGTGGAGCTGCCCGCGCAGTCATCGTTTGGATCTTCGTCCAAGGGCACATTGCCACAGAGGCCAACCTGGCCCTCGAGGGCGCAGCCGCGACAGCTGCCCTCACACGCGCCGTTGCAACAGACGCCGTCGGCGCAGAAGCCGCTCTCGCAATCTTGCGCTTCTGCGCAGATTTCGCCGATAGCGAGCGTGTCTGGGATGAGATCGGGTGCGGTGGCGTCGGGGGGGGTGGCGTCGGGGGGGGTGGCGTCGGCGTCTGGCCCGGCGGACGCAGTGTCCAAAACACCGACAGCGCCGTCTGCCATAGCGAGGGGAGGTGACGTCCCGGGGTCTTCTGAACCGCACGCTGCGAAGGCGGCGAAGAAGAAGGGGGCTACGAATAAACAAACACTCTGTCTGAACATGATCGATCTCCTGGTTGGTCCGGTCTCTTGGTCCGGTCTACCCAGGCTTTATCGAGGGATCCCCGCCAGAAGTTGCGTGTGGGAGAGATCTTTTTCAGGTTGGCGAAAGAAAATATCCCACAGATCTTCAGGGGTGGCTCCACGGTTGCTGTGGATGTTTCGCCACAACATGAGGTCATGACAGGCTTTTTTCTTATGCCGCGTGCTCGCCTCCACCCTAGAGATTGTGTTATGGATGCCTCCACGAGGCGAACGCTCACGTGTTGGGCGGCAACAGATGTTTTGACGACAATGCTTTTTCGGGCGGTTGACCTGTTAAGTACCGATTAAGACACGTCAAGGCTGATGTTGACACCCCCTCACGGCGGTTCCATACTACGTGGAACTGTCGGTAAGTTTTGAAAAGGATACCTGATGGGCTTGCACGCATACTCAGGAACGATCGGGAAGTGGCTTGGGCGCGGCGCCTTGGCGCTGGTTTTCGCCACCACCGCAGTCTCCGCACAGCCAGAGGCCGCAAAACCTGCCGCCACACCTGACGCCGAGGTGAAGTTTCGCAAGGGCAGTCAGCTCACCGTCGCCGAGCAGCTCACGCAATCGCAGAACTACCTGACAAAGATGAAGGTGGTTCAAGCTCGCGCGGAGAAGCTCGCCAAGCGCGCCCGCACCGACAAAGACCTAATCAAACTCAACTGCGTCAACGACAAGTTGATCCGCATCAAAGGCAGCCTCCGCGTGGCCGAGGGCAACGGCAACACGCTGAGAATCGCCGCTAGCCGTAATGATGACGGCGCACGAAACCACGAATTTTCCAAGCTCACGATCCTCTTTCAGAAGGTGACGGTCTTGGGCCAAGAAGCCGAAGCGTGCATCGGTGAAGAGATCACCTATGTGGGCAAAGCGAAGGTTACGGTAGAGATCGACCCCGAGGTGCTCAAAGCAGGGGATCCAACCACCGAACCACCACCACCGCTGCCGGTGATCCGGCCGCCCATCGCGTCTCCCTTTATCTAGGGCACACTTTTTAGGGGCGTTTTTTCACACACACACCCGCTGATCGTGGCATTCTCGCCGTACCTTGGCCCATCAGCTTAGAGCTCGTTCGAACGCTGAAACGACGAAAGCTGCTGCTCTCATGCGAACTATGACTCGAGCGATACCTGCTTTAGCGCTGCTCTTATTCACCCAAGCCGCCTCAGCGCAGATGGCCACGCCCATCCGCTACAACGAGGGGCCCGGCGTGAAGCTCACCGACGGGCTGGTCTTCCACCCTGGCATCGCCATCGAGGGGCGTTACGACAGCAACGTGCTGTTTACGGACAGCCAGCTGCAGGGCGCGCCGTATATGCGTCTGATCGCGCATATGAACCTGGCGACGCTTTCGAGACAGCGGCTCGAGGGTGGCAAGAGCTACCAGCCTGTGACGTTTCAGCTGCAGACTGCGTTGGGGTATCGGGAGTATTTCAGTGGTGAAGACAATGTCGTCCAGCAACGCGCGTTGGATGTTGAAGCTGGGTTGAATTTTGCGTTTGCGCCAAGCCGGCATTTCTCGTTTTCGATTAATGATAGCTACACACGGCAGGTGAGTGCTCGGAATTTTCTCGTCACCGGTGGTGGCACTGTTCCAAGCCAAACCCTGAGCCTCAATCAGAACCGTCTGGAAGCGGCAGCCAATATCATCCCAGGTGGTGGCCGGCTCAGCTTCAAGGTGGGCTATGCGTTCAACCTTCATCTCTTCGAAGACGAAGGTTTTGACGAGGGCAACAAGCTCTTTCACCAGATCATCTTCAACGGCAAGTGGAAGCTCTTGCCGATGACAGCCATCACCTTGGATGTCACCCAAGACTTCACGGGCTACATTGCAGACGCTACCTCTAACGTGGGCTCGAAGCCCTTCCGTGCCTATGCGGGCTTCATGGGCTTGCTCACCAGCAAGCT
>JAFCZD010000694.1 GCA_019314525.1 Deltaproteobacteria bacterium | reverse complement strand
TCTATTAGCCATCGATGAGCTCCGCGCTCAACCCGGAATGCTCAAAGACCTGCGCGAAATCGCGCCGGCCCAGAAAATCATCAAGGTCCTCGGGGAGGTGGCCCCCGTCCTTGGGCCCGTAGGACACGAAGATTTGCTGCTGAACACCGCAGGGCTCGTGCGGCGTCTTGCCCAAGGGCTCGGCCCCCAACCCGTCGACCTAGAAGATGGACTTACGAGGTGGGAGCAAAGCCTCAGCGACGACGACAGCAACTACGCGGCCCATTGTCGCAGCGCCATCGTCTATCTCGCGTGGAAGAACTTCACAACGGCAGAGGCGGCGATCAACCGGGCTAAATTCAAACATGACAATTGGGCCCTGGCGCACTACGTCTACGGTCTTCTACGCGGCATGCAAGGCGACGCTGGCCGCGCCCACTTCGAATTGTATCTGGCCTTCCACCGCGAGCCTTACCCAGAAGGCCAAGCGCGCATCAAGCGCGCCCTCGATCTCGTACGGTGATCAGAGAGTCAGCTAGAGCACCTTATCCAGCGTCGCCATCAGCTCCTTGGGGTCGGAGAGCAGCGAATTGTGCCGAAAGCGCACCCTGTTCTTGCGATCGATGACGAAAAGCGAAGGCAGCTGCATGCTGTTACCCTTGCGAATGTACTTCTTCGCCACGACCCCATAGGCGTCCACCAAGATCTGAAAAGGCATGGGGTTCTGCTTGAAGAAGCGCGCGAGCTTCTCCTCGCCTTCCTCCTCTTCGAGGAGCGCCAAGATCATCACCCGCACCTTCTTGCCCTTGGTGGCCTGGTGCACCTTCTTCAGCGCCGCGAGGCTCTTCTTGCAAGGGGCGCAATCAGTGCGGAAGAAATCGAGCACCACCACGTGCCCGCTGGTGACGTCGGCGAGATGAATCAGGGCCTGACTCTGATCACGCAAATAAAAATCTGGCGCCCTCTTCCCCACCTCCAAGGGCTTGGCCCCAGCGGAGAGAGGGAGAAGAAATAGACCCAAAAGCACCGACAACGCTCTAATGAACATCACTCTCCTCCAAAGTACCCACGACCTGACACAGGCCACAATAAGCGGAAAACGCCCGGGTCACCAGACGTCGCACCGGTGCGATGGATTCATCGGCGTATTGGCCTCACAACGAAAGGCCCGTGCAAAGGCCTTGGAATTGGTCAAAGAGCCATTGACACGATGGCGTGGGGGCGAGTGGGGATCTGTCAGGGCCCTCAAGCGCGCGAGCTGCTCGCGCTGCTTGCCACACCAAATTTGCCCCACGCTGAGAAAGAACTGCTGCGACTCTGAAAACCCTTCCGCCACCACGACCTCTTCGGCGCCCGCGCGCAGCTGACGAAAAGCCTGGAACGCGAGCTTCACGCCGCCGATATCGGCGATGTTTTCTCCCAACGTGAGCTTCCCGTTGACCTTCAGTCCGGGGAGCGCCTCATATCCGCCGTATTGCTCCTGCACGCAACGTGTCTGCTTCTCGAAGCTCTGGCGGGAGGCGGGCGTCCACCAATCGTGGAGGTTGCCCTGAGCGTCGAACTTCGAGCCCTGATCATCGAAGCCGTGGGTGAGCTCGTGGGCAACGACCATGCCCATGCCCCCGAGGTTAACCGCCAGGTTCGCACGAGGGTTGAAAAAGGGCGGCTGTAGAATACCTGCTGGGAAAACCATATGGTTCTTGAGTGGGTGGTAATAGGCGTTGACCGTTGGTGGCGTCATCTCCCACTCCTTGGGGTTCACCGGGCGACCGATCTTGGTCAGGGTCCGCTTGAGGTCGAAGCGCGCAGCCGCGCGTAAATTCGTCACGTGATCGGCGCCAAGAGCAAAGTCGTAGCGTTTCCACTTATCGGGGTAGCCGATCAAATAAGCCATGCGCGCCAACTTCTCTTTGGCGCGGGCGCGTGTCACCGCGTCCATCCATGGGAGCTTGTCTACCTGAGCACGAAACGCCGTAGAGATCGCTGCCACCATCTCCATCACCGCCCCCTTGCTCTCAACAGAGAAGCGGCGCTCCACGAAGGGCTGCGCCAGCAGCTCGCCCAGGGCACTGTCTGTGGAGGCGATACAGCGCTTCCAGCGCGGCTTGATCTCCTGCTGCCCTGTGAGCACCTTGCGCAAGGCGAAGTCCTCCTGCATGAAACCTTTGGGCAGAGCGTCAGCGTAATCATGCAGAACGTGCCAGCTGAGGTAGTGCCGCCAACGCCTGACGCTCTGCTCGCGTAGCAGCCGCATCACGCCCTCAAAAAAGGGCTTGGACGTGATGTTGATCGAGACGATATCTGGCCTGCCCAGCCCCGTGAAATACCCCTTCCAATCGAAGCCAGGCGCTAGGCTGGTGAGCCCATCACGAGTCAATTTGTTGTACATGCCCCGCGGGTCTCGGCGCGCGACGCGCGTCTTGGAGAAGCGGGCGATGGTGGTCTCCATCACCATCACGTCGGCAGCCGCCTGCGCCGCCTGTTTTTGGCTGCGACCAGCGAGCACCATCATCCGCTGTACATGTTGCACATACGCCGCGCGAAGCTTCTTCGACTTAGCGTCATCCTTGAGATATTGGTCGCGATCCGGCAGCCCGAGACCACCCTGATCGAGAGACGCGATAATCTTCGTGGTGTCTTTGAAGTCCTGCTCTGCCGAGGTGGAGAAGAGCACCCACGTCTGCTCGCGATGTAGCTCGGTGATCAACGCCAGCAACTCTTTGCCTTTGTTGATCTTCAACGCCCGCTGCCAGAGCGCCTGCACTGGCGCCAACCCACGCGCTTCAATCTCCCCGTCGTTCATGCAAGCACGGTAGAAGGCACCCAGCCTCGCCAGAGGACCCTCTCCCTTCGCCTTGGCGGCGCCCTCGAGGATCGCCCGCAGCGTTTGTTCGTTCGCTTTGGCTATCTCGCTGAAGCTACGCATCCAGCGGGGTCGATCCGCCGGGATTTTTGTGCGCGCTATCCAGCCCCCACAGGCGAATTGGTAGAAGTCGTTACAGGGGTCGGCGCTGCGATCAAGGGCGCTAGCGTCGAGCCCCACATCCACGAGCTTCACCTGCTTAACCTTGGGCGCAGGGGCGGATGCCACCATGCGAGGGGGAGCGCCCACCGGCGCGGGCGACTGACATGCCGCACAGAG
>JAFCZD010000693.1 GCA_019314525.1 Deltaproteobacteria bacterium | reverse complement strand
TCCAGTGTCCTTGAGTCCAGTGTCCTTGAGTCCAGTGTCCTTGAGTCCAGTGTCCAGCAGGATGGCATCGCGCCAACTCCAGACGGGTTCGACTGTGGGGCCTGCGATGCAGATGCGATCTGCAAAAACACCGCCATCTGCCCTGTTAATCAGTGTGACGTCAGCGTCAAAGACACCTGCACTGGCGCCGATATCCCCTGTACTTGCGGTGAGGGTTTCTACTGTGAGTCCACAACCAAAACTTGCGCGTCTTATTTGGATTGTGAAGCCCTCGGCAAGGGGGGCACGAACACCGCATGCAACGATAATCTCTTCTACGATAGCGGTGATGGGACGCTGATTCGCTGCCGATGCACCAGCCCTGGGATCTGCATCGATGATTCACCCAGCCAAGAGGGCCGCTGCTGCACCAATCAAAATGCCCTCTGCCAGCCGATGATGTGCGGGTACTCCGCAACCAATACCTGCACGGGTTTGGTTACGCTCTGTAACTGTCCAAACGGCTACCACTGTAACGCCTCCACCAAAGCCTGTGAGGCAGACGCCGTCTGTGCCGAGTTGCCTGGTTATACCGGCGCTGCCGGCTCTGTCTGCAGCAATGGGCCGAACAGCAGCTGGCCGGTGGGAGATGGCTCCTTTCTCGTCTGCCCCTGCGGGAGTGCCACCTATTGCGCTTACCCCGAGGGCGCCCCTGCTGCGGGTGAGCTGGTGCCCAGCGATGGAACCGAGGGGGTCTGCATTGCCACCAACACCTGCGCGACCTATCACGCCAATGGCTTGACCGGTGACCCCTGCAGCCGCGCCTCTAGCTCCTCATTTCCGCGAGGCGATGGTGTGAACCTCCGCTGTGATTGTCGGGGAGACCGCTCGTGCGTGGACGCGGAAAGCATTCGCGTCGAGAGCGATGGCAGCGTCGGCCTATGTCTCGATCTCAACACTTGCGCGACCTATCAGGCTGAGGGGAATCTCGGTGAGGTCTGTAGCAATGGCCCGTCGTTTCCGCGGGGCGATGGTCGTTTGTTGGAGTGTGATTGTAACTCGGGCATGGCCTGCGCCGACACGTCCAATAGCATCGTGAGCGGTGCGACGCGTGGTGTTTGCAAGGCGGTCAAGATCTGCGCTGATTATACGACCCGCCTGCTGGGTCAACCATGCAGCGATCTGAAGACTTTCGACACGGGGTTTGGTGTGATGTTCAGCTGCCGCTGTGATGCCTCGGGAGGTTTCACGAGCGTTGTCTGTCTTGGAGACAGTCTCTCTGACGCGGGCACCTGCCAATGCACTCCTCGCGCCTGCACCTGCGACATCAACGGAGAGAGCGACGGCTGTGGTGGCATCTTGAGCTGTCCTTGCTGAGTTGAGCAGACTCGCCCCGCCCCGACGTGAAGGTGGACGCACAACTCTGGGTCGTGGGCGCCAGACGAAGATGCCAGGTGCTTTACTTTTCGGGCGCTGGTCGTCTCGAGAATAGAGGCGTGCCACCGAAGGGGCGCCGCTCTTTCGCCCTGAGGTCAACGCATTGAGCCACAGTCCATCTCGGTGACTGCGTGCTGCGAAACCGTCATTTTCAAAGACCTTGCCTGGCAGCAAAATGCGCGAGTACACACCGCGGCTCTTTGCCGACTGGAAGCTAAGCACACCGATCACGTCGGTCTGACAGCTGTAGTCTCTTCGGGAGACACAGTTGGTTGGACTCAGCATGCGCATGGGTGCGCCCTGTGTGGGCTGAGCGAGCACGGACCCATCAGAGACCTTGCGAACTAAGAGCAGTTTTCCTTGCATAGTATACATGCGCAGCCGCCCCACTCGATGATCGACTTTGCGGGTTCGAGGGTTCTGAATTTCGAGAGAGGATGTGAACGCGAGCGTATTGCCAAATCGAATCGCCAAGACCAGCGCTTCAGGCGTCCAGGGAAGAAGGGCGCGCGCGAGCCTTTTGCCCGCATAGCTAATTCGGCGTATTTCGTGACGCATTCGAAAGCGTCGACCCTTCTTGACGCGAGACTTGAGTGCGAGCAGTTCTCCACCATCGGCGGAGACGAGGTTCGCTCCTGCCTGCTCCCACATCAGCCTGCCGTCTTTTGCATTGAGCCGTACGATGAGGCTGAGTTGTTGATTCTTGCGCAAAGACCAGGAGCGGCCAGCTGGAAGCTGAAATTTCCCTCCCGCATAGGCATAGTTGGTGGTGTGGTAGCTGATGAAAACCTCTCCATTGCGACCAACAAAAGGTTTGGCGCTACTGAACTTCACACCTCTGGAGTTCTTGAATCTCCAGAGCAGCTTGCCACTCGCGTCGTAGAGCACAACGCTAACGTGCCGATTGGAGTTGGAGCTGTCGAAGTTTCCTGTGGTTGTCATGAGAGTCTGGCCCTTGGGCATCGCAAGCAAGCTGGACACTTGGTCCTGGCGCGCTAGGCCCAGGGACGCTTGAGATGAATGGGTTGGTTTGATCTCCCACACCACATTTTGATCCACATCCACTCTTACGATTCTCTCAACCTCACAGCCTCGCCCCTTGAGACCACCATTCTGGCTTCGTCTCCCGTTGTCATGTCGTAGCCACTGTCCATGGTAGTCCACCAAAACCACATCGTCGTTCGCGTGAAAGGCAGTTGCTGCGTTCGAACAGCGGCGTGTCTCGGGGTTGGGATCCTCGGAAACATGGAGAATCTCGGCGCTGGCGACACTCGAAATAGGCAGAAGGAGGAGAACTGCGAGAAGGGTGTGGGAGCTTTTCATGCAAGAGGTAACGCAGTGCAAGGTGGGTCTATTCAGTGGGACCTCCACACCAAGGCAGCGACAAGCTCAGTGTTGTTTCGCTGGGAAGACCATGGATCTGGGCTCTTAGTCACCGGTAACACTTGACAGGTCTAACTAGTCAAATCACTAGTTAAGTATGAAGCTCACGGAAATTGGTGTCTTCGAGACAAAGACGCACCTCTCAGAGATTCTTCAGCGGGTGATGGCAGGAGAGCACTTCTACATTACCCGCCGTGGCAAACGAATCGCGGAACTTCGACCCACAGATCGCGCCAAACGGCCCCTTGAGCGGGGTTGCGCCAAAAACACTGGCTATCGCATGGCAGATGACTTTGATGACCCCATCGACGATCTGGGAGATTA
>JAFCZD010000692.1 GCA_019314525.1 Deltaproteobacteria bacterium | reverse complement strand
CCACGAGAGTCATCACCGCAACCAGCCGAGCTATGGGCGACCAGAGCGCAAAGAAAGCAACAAATGGTGAGACTACGCATAAGGACCTCCCTGATGTTGAGAGACCACTAGATCTCAGCTCTCCCCCACACAGACCAAGAGATCCGAAGTCGGGTCGCTGTCGCTGTCGCTGTCGCTAGACAGAATATCTCACCAGAGCGCCCGATTGCTATGGGCAGGACTCGTCGGTGTATGACATCTGGTACTCGAGGGTGTAGGGGTCGCAGCTCTCCTGGCCGCCGTTACGGGCGATCTGTACGTAGAATTGGGCGTCGTCACTGACTCCGCAGGTCCCTTCCCAGGAGATGGACAACTCGTATCGAAGGGCAGTGGCGTTCCAGTGGGCGCCGGTGGTACAGATCGGGGTTCCGGTGCATGCACCCTGGGTGACGCACATTTCGTAGGTCGCGTGCACCGTGGGATCGGGCGGCGTGAAGGCGATGTCGAAGATGAAGTAGCACTGGCTGCTCATGGGGAGACAGGTCAGGCTGCCTTCGGTGGCCAGGATGCTGTACCAGTCGGTGTCGAGGGTCTGGTCTGGGTGGTGCAGCGTGGGGTCGCTTACAATGATGGCCGGGGCATCCTGGGCCGCCACGGTAAGTGGCGAGGCGAGCTCACAGGTGTCGTTTTCCTCGTATTGATCGACGCTCACCTGGCTGCAGGCAGAGTCGCCCTCGCAGAGGCCGCTGGCGCTGCAGGTCTCTCCGGGGAGGCAGTTCAAGATGGTCTGGGAGGGATCGTCGCAATCGATGTCGTAGGCGCCGCAGTCGCAGTCGCAGCCGGCGCCATCATCGTAGTCGCTCTCATCGCAGGTCCAGTCCGGCGGCACGGTGGTGTTCGTGCAAGCCGTGGTGTCGACGCTGAGACAATCCGCCGCACAGGCAAGCGAGCCGCCGGAAAAGCCGAGCGCGAGACAGGTCTGGCTGTCGAGATCGCTGCCGTCGCACACCTCCGGGGCGAGGATGGTCCCGTCCCCGCATTCGGCAACAGGCACGTCGCAGTCGACGCCCTCGAAGCCCGGATCGCAGGCGCAGCTGTAGTCGTCGGCGCCGTCGGTGCAAACGCCGTTCACGCAGGGGTCCGGGTCGCAGTGGTTTACCTCATCGCCGCCCCCGTCATTGTCACAACCGCCGAATAGAAAAAGTACAAATAGAGTTGTCCATGTCCAAGCACGCATTCGCTGGCTCCCATCTCATCAAAGGTCTTCCGACAGACGGCAGAATGCGCGAATCCGTACCGGCACACAAGCCCGAGGTCATGAACTGTTTCCGAGACCCGATCTCGGCCCTCCATACACACCATGAGCGGTGCCCGATGAGCACTGGTTTGGGGCGCGGTGCGAACCAGCGGTCACACCCGGCGAATGAACGCCAGGACCCACTTCTGCTGCAATCGGACTCAATCATCAATTATTTCAATGTATCGATTTCCTGCTACGAGCTGGCACCATTCCTGCGTACAGCCCTGAGGTGCGTGGCAGAAAGTGAAGCATGAGACACCGTTGTCCCGATCGACTCAGGTCGATGATTCTCGTCGGCGTCCTGATTCTGAACGCCGCCGGCCTGGCCGCCGGCCTGGCCACTGGCGAGGCCGACGCGGCACCGGCCCAGAAGCAGACCCCAGAAGAGATTCGCGCAAAATACGAGCGCATAAAACAGATCCCGGTGAGCGCGCACGTCAGCATGATGGGCACCGCGGGGGGCGTATTTGGCCCCGCGGCGAATCCCGGGCTGGCCTCCATGGCCGTTGGGGCGAGGCTGTCGGTGGGATTCTTCCTGTCACCCCGCTTTGCGCTGGAGGTGGAGGGCGGACTCGACTCCTACGCCCCCGAGCTAGACCCCGAGACCCAGACCGGTCCGGAGTCCATCGTCTGGAGTGCCTCCCTTGCGCTGCGCTGGTACCCCAATCCCATCCATCGCGAGCGACACTTCCACCCCTATCTGATCGCCGGTGCGGGGTACCGCCACCTGCGCCTGTTCATCCGGGACGAGCAGAATGTGAATCCCACGCGCTTCACCGCGTCGGGCGCGGGAATCCACGTGGGCGTGGGTGCGACTGTCATTGTGATGGCCGTCCTCAGCGTGGAAGTCCGCCTGGTGTACCGGGCGTTCCGTTTCGGCACCAAGGACTGGCACGGCCCCGTGGTCCCCATCGCCAAGGGCAGCTGCGGTGGCACCGGAGAATGGGGCCACATGCTCTCCCTTGAGTTCGGCAGCGGCATGCTGTTTTAACGTCAGTCGTCGGTGAGGGTGAAGGTTTGGGAACTTTTCGACGCACAGAGTGTCGACGCTTCAGGAAAACCCGACTCATGCGAAGAATTTTGGAACGTGTTGGCCTGCTGAGCATTTCGACCCTGGGTCTGCTCGCCGTCGCCTGCACACACAGCAGTCCAGTGGCAACCAAACCAGTGGCAACCAAACCAGTGACAACCAAACCCGGGAGCCCGCCTCGGGCGCGACCAGACAAACAGAGCAAACCCGACGACGCGTTGGCGCGAATAATCAACCGGGCCCGCAGCCGGTCACCGACGATCCGCGCCAAGGCTGTCATGGCGCTCAGATGTCGTGGCCCACGCGCCGTTACGGTGCTGATTGGAGCGCTTTCGGACAAGCGCTTGGCGCTGGGTGAGCGTCTATTCACCGATGGTTGGCATCCCATCGGTCTGCTGTCATCGGACTCACTGTACTGCATCGGAGCGCCTGCGATTCCGGCCCTGGTGAAGGCTCTGAAAGATCCGAGGGCGCAGGTTCGTTTGTACAGCGCCCGAGCGCTGAGGCGCATGACCGACACCATCGGGCGCAAGCGCGACCAGGCCCTTCGCGTGCGTGCGTTGATCGGCGCAAGCTACGACGCTGCACCTTTGGTCAGGGCTGAGGCCATCGGGTGGATCTCACTGCGCAAAGACGTTGTTGCTCGACAGGTTGCGCTATTGACCGATCCCGATCCACGCGTTCGCGCTGTTGCGGCCGACCAGGTCGCATTCATTGTGCAGAATCCAAACCTGGCTCGGTCTGTTGCAAAAGCTGCTTTGCAGGCATTGGCACCTCGAAGATCCATCGCTGATTTTTCGCGCCCGGACACCTGC
>JAFCZD010000189.1 GCA_019314525.1 Deltaproteobacteria bacterium | reverse complement strand
TGGTTGGTTGGTTATGCTAGCTTTGCGCGTATGGAAGCTTGTCATGTTGGGCACTGAGCCATGCGCCACCATCACCCTCAGGCAGGCGCAGCGTCTGGCGCTGCACGCATCGCTTCTGCATGGCCAGCCGCAGCTGGCCTTGGGAAAAGCTGGCGTCGCAGATCTCATCGGGCGTTTGGGCTATGTTCAGATCGACACCATTCATGTGCTCCAACGTGCACACCTCCACACGCTTTGGACGCGGCTTGCTGACTTTCGGGCCAAGGACCTGCACCAGCTGCAAGCCGTAGATCGCAACATCTTCGAATACTGGGCCCATGCCATGTGCTATTTGCCCATGGAAGACTTTCGCTACTTTCGGCCGCGGATGAAGCGTTATGAGCGGCCCTCCGACACATGGACGAAAGACCGGCTCGAGCGCGTGGAACATCTCTTGCCTATGGTGCTCAAGCGCATCAAAGAGGAAGGGCCCTTAGGGGCTGCCGATTTCAAAACACCCGAAAAGAGAAAGAGCTCCGGTTGGTGGGATTGGAAACCAGCCAAATCAGCCCTAGAGCTACTTTTCTGGCAGGGCAAGCTGATGATCAGCGAACGAAAGAACTTCAGTCGGCGCTATGATCTGACTGAGAGAGTCCTGCCCAAAAGCACTAACAAGAAAATGCCCAACCAGGAGCAGCTGGCAACCTTTCTCATTGATCGAGCCCTCAGCGCCATGGGCATCGCCACGCTCAAAGAGATTGTGCAGTTCTACCACCACATCGGCAAACAGGTGGACATCGCGCCTGTGTTGCAAAAAGCCGTGGGAGCCAAAACCGTGCTGCCCGTCGCTATCAAAACACTCAAGGGGCCCTATTATGTCCTGCCCCCGTGGCTCGAGCGGCTTTCGACACTGAAGACCATGCCACAACGCGTGCACATCCTCTCGCCTTTCGACAACTTCGCCATCCAGCGCGACCGCATGCGCAAGCTCTTTGATTTCGACTACGTCTTGGAATGCTACCTGCCACAGTCTCGACGCAAATTTGGCTATTTCGTACTCCCGATCATGGTGGGCCAGCGCTTCATGGGTCGGATGGACTGCAAGGCCGAACGGGCCCGGAGCGAGCTGGTGGTAAAGAATCTATTCCTCGAGCCCTCATTTCGACCTGGAACTTCCAGCATCAAGAGCTTCCTAAAGAAGCTCGACGCCTTCGCCAGCTTCAACGCATGCGACACAGTGCGCATCGAACATGTCTACCCCAAAGCCCACGAGCCCATGTTCAAGACCTGAGGGGCGTATCACCTTGATGGGACCTCCAATGTGTTCACCTTCCGTCATGCCCTCGAACGAGGGCATCCAGTAGACGAAGAGAGCTCCGCTTGCGTGGAGATGACGCCACTCCAAGAGATCTCCGCTTGCGCGGAGATGACGGGACTCGAAAGAGGTCAGCGCCCCTTGTACTCCATCATGCCCTGCATCGCGCTCTCCGCCTCGCCCGCGATCTCCTCCTCTTCACGCAGGATGTCGACGCACTCCTCGCAGACTCTCTTGCGACGGCCGTGGAGCTTCACCCCGAAAACCTCGTCGACCTCTTCTTTGCAACGTTGGCACTTCATCTTAGGTCCCTCCCCTATTCTG
Organism: Deltaproteobacteria bacterium; assembly: GCA_019314525.1. GTDB lineage: Bacteria > Myxococcota_A > Polyangia > JAFCZD01. Next base: position 8,006 of record JAFCZD010000189.1, on the reverse strand, counting down.
TGGGCTCAGCTTTCTTGCGCAGGAGCTTGATGCGGCCCACAGGCTTGGGCGCTAGGCGCACGCCTCGCGCCCCAACACCGATGAACTCCAGCTCAGCCAAATCGTAGGTGGTCTCTTTCAACCGCTGGCGCTTGGCCGCCACGAACTTGAGGTGCAGCTCTCCCGGAGGGCCCTCGTCGGCAAAGGCTGGCAAGAGCAGGTCGACCTTGCTGCCCTCGCCCTTGCAGAGCTGATACTCCTTGTCCTTGATGAACTTGAGGATGTGCACCAGCTTGGCGTAGGCGGTCTTCTGGCCGTCACGGTAGACCACGTAGAATGATACGCCGTCATCGATCTCGAAGATCGCGAGGTAGAGCACCTTGCCTGGAAGGTAGGTCTTCTGCGGCGCCTGCATGATGCGATAAGAGCCGTCATCGCAGATGGCCAGCACGCGATCGTATTCGCTCACCGTCAGCGCGTACTCGCTGCCCCGCACCTCCGATCCGAAAAGCTGCGTCTTTGGATCGTAGCTGAGGCGGATGTTCTGCCGCGACACCGCGCGCTTGTCCACGGTCTCGAAGGAGTCGATCTCTGTGAGCCGCGGGTAGCGGTCGCCGTATTTTTCCAAGAGCCCCTCGATATAGCCGATGGTGGTCTTGGTGATAGAGCGCAGCTTGCCTTTGATGCCCCTGATGGAGCGCAACAGCTCCTCAAGGTCTTTCTTATGCTTTTCGATGTCGAAAAGAGAGATGCGCCGAATGGCGAGGGCCAAGAGCCGCTTGACGTCCTCCTCCACCATCTCACGCACGAAGCGATCCTCGTGCTCGTGCATCCCGTGCCACACCTCGTCGCGAACCTTCTTTTCGCTCTTGGCCGCCTCGATGCGCTTGTAGACGCGCTCTTCGACGAAGATCCGCTCCAAGGTCATGAAGTGCTGTTTGTCCTCGAGCTTCGATAGCTCATACTCCAGCTCGGCCTTGATCAACTCTTTGAGCTGCGCTGTGAGGCCCAAGAGCATCTGCGGGACCGTCAGCTCCTCCGGGCGCTTGCCCACGATCACCACGATATTGGAGTTGATGGAGACTTCACAGTCGGTGTAGGCGAAGAGCTGCGGCAGCGCCTCGTCAGCGTCCACGCCGCGAGCCAGGGTAAGCTCGATCTCCACGGCGTCGGTGGTGAAGTCATCGATGGAGGAGACCTTGACGCGCCCCTTCTGTGACGCGGCCTCGATGGAGGCGATGACGCTCTCGGTGGTGGTCCCGTAGGGGATCTCGGTGATCACCACCTTCTTGCTGGAGCGTGTCTCAATGCGCGCACGCACCCTTACCTTGCCCAGGCCGTCTTGATATTCGCTGACGTCCATCACGCCGCCGTGGGGGAAGTCAGGCAAGACCTCGAAGGCTTCCTTCTTCAAGATCGCGATCTGCGCACGCCAGAGCTCGGGCAGGTTGTGGGGCAGCACCCGGGTGGACATGCCCACGGCGATGCCCTCGACACCGATCATCAGCGCCACGGGCAACTTCACCGGCAGGAACACCGGCTCTTGCTTGCGGCCATCGTAGCTGTCCACAAACTCCGTCAGGGGTTGGTTGAAGAGGGTCTCCCGGGCGAGGTCTGTGAGCCGGCATTCGATATAACGGGCGGCCGCCGCGCGGTGCCCGGTGATCACGTTGCCAAAGTTTCCCTGTCGCTCGATGAAATACTCTTTGTTGGCCAGCACCACCAAGGCGTCACCAATGGAGGCGTCACCATGGGGGTGCAGCTTCATCGTCTCGCCGATGATATTGGCCACCTTGTGGAAGCGCCCGTCGTCCGCTTCGTGCAGGGTGTGGAGGATGCGCCGCTGCACGGGCTTGAAGCCATCACGGAGGTCTGGAATCGCGCGATCGACGATCACGTAGGAGGCGTACTCCAGAAAATTCTGCTGCATCAGCGGTTCGAGACCGGTCATCTTCTGTCCTCTGGCCTGTGACCAATTCATCAGGTCGAGCTGCTGGGTCTTGGGGTTGCTGCGTTGTTTGGCCATGGGTCGTCTGCGCTAAGTCAGCTGGCCGAAATCTGGCAGCCGGCCTTGTTCTCAGCCGGCACCGTTCTCAGGCGACGTCGGTGATCAGGTTCTCGACGATGAACGCTTTACGCTCTGGGGTGTTCTTTCCCATCAAGAACTCGAGGGTCTTGCTGATCTCGCCCATATTCTTCACCGTGATCGCCACCAGGCGCATGTCCTTGCCGATGAACTGCTCGAACTCCTTCGGGCTAATCTCGCCGAGACCCTTGAAGCGCGTGACCTCGCCCCCCCGCAGCTTCTTCAGCGCGCGGTCACGCTCGCGCTCGGAGTAGCAGTAGATCGTCTCTTTCTTGTTGCGCACACGAAAGAGCGGTGTCTCGAGGATGTAGACATGCCCTTTGGTCACCAGCTCTTCGAAGTAACGCAAAAAATAGGTGAGCAGCAGGTTGCGAATGTGCATCCCATCGACATCGGCGTCCGTGGAGATCACCACGCGATTGTAGCGCAGCCCCTCGAGGCCGTCTTCGATGCCGAGGGCACGCATGATGTTGTAGAGTTCTTCGTTCTTGTAGATGGCGTCGCGCTTGTGGCCGTAGGTGTTCAGCGGCTTGCCCTTGAGCGAAAAGATCGCCTGGGTATACACGTCTCGCGATTGCACCATGGCGCCACCGGCGGAGTCACCCTCGGTGATGAAGACCGTCGTCTCCTCGGCCCGCTTGGACTTGGGGTTGTCGTAATGCTCTTTGCAGTCGATGAGCTTCGGGATGCGAATGGCCACCCGCTTGGCGCGCTCCTTCGCCTGCTTCTTGATCGACGAGAGCTCTTTGCGCAGACGCTCGTTCTGTTTGACCTTCTCGAGCAGCTTCTCCGCGGCGGCCTTGTTCTGATGCAACCACTTGGACACCTCACGCTTGACCTCGGCGAGGATCCAGGGTCGCACCTCGGTGGATCCCAGCTTATTCTTGGTCTGGCTCTCGAAGATGGGGTCCTTCAAGCGCACAGCCACCGCGCCGATCAAGCCATCGCGCACATCCTCACCGGCGAAGTTCTTGCCGGCGTAGTCGTTGACGCCCTTGAGCACGGCCTCACGAAAGGCGCTCTGGTGGGTGCCTCCATCGTTGGTATATTGCCCATTGACGAAGGAGAAATAGGTCTCGCCATAAGACGTTGTATGGGTGAAAGCAAACTCGATTCGCTCTCCGCGCCAGTGCATCGCCTCGTAGAGGGGCTGCTCATCGCCAATCTCAGCGTCGAGGAGGTCGCTCAGACCCGCCTCGCTCTTATGAACTCGCCCATTATATGAAAGGGCCAGCCCCGCGTTGAGGTAGGCGTAGTAGCGCAGACGATGCTCGATGAAGTCTTCGTTCCAGTGGATTTTTTCAAAGATCTGCGGATCTGGAGTGAAGCGAACCAACGTGCCGCTGCGCGTCTTTTCGTCGCTGCCGCCCCGTTGTTTGATCAGCTGACCTCGCTCGAAGAGCGCTCGCTTGAATTTGCCCTCGCGGGTACTGATCACCTCAAACTCAGAAGAGAGCGCGTTAACGGCCTTTGTGCCCACCCCGTTGAGGCCCACAGAGAACTGAAAGACGTCGTCGTTGAATTTCCCACCGGTGTTGATCTGGCTGACGCACTCCACCACCTTACCGAGGGGGATGCCGCGTCCGTAATCGCGCACGCTGAGGGTGTCACCCTCACGCTTGATCTCGATGCGCTTGCCCTTGCCCATGATGAACTCATCGATGGAGTTATCGATGACCTCTTTGAGCATCACGTAGATCCCATCCGAGGGGTGGCTGCCATCTCCGACCCGGCCGATATACATGCCCGTGCGCAGACGAATATGCTCGAGGGCATCCAAGGTCTGAATTGCGCTCTCGTCATAGACGACTTCGCGCTTTTTGGCGGTTGCTTGTCGAGCCAACGGACTACCTCACCATCAAGATTTCAGCACGTTACCCCGATGCAAAAGGAAAGGCGGGGGCCGCACGCGCCATGAACAAATGCGCAGGTACGCGTGACCTTTGTGCCATATCCCCTTCAGCTGCGCAACAATCCAACCCTGCTCTAGTAAAGAGGATCTGGTAAACTATCAAGTACCAGGATGTGCACCTGCATTCACGGCGAGGCTCTCGCTGTGTTTGGCGGGGAAAGGTGTCTTTGCTCTACTTTAGACGATATTCGTTGTGCACCCTGCTCGCGATGTGCGCGATTTCCGGGTGTTTTTCGGATGAAAGCCCGATCTTGGAGGCAGGAAACGACCGGCCTCAGCAAGCCGATGCTTCCGTCGATGTGCTCGCCGATGTCGGCGTTGACCTCACCCATGATAGCGCCGACGATCTCGAAGCTGATGCCAATCCCGATAGCACCGTCGATGGGGGTCCTGATAGCACCCTCGATCGTGGCCCAGACACCACGGTGGACGTGGGGCCAGACACCACGGTGGACGTGGGGCCAGACACCACGGTGGACACGGGCCCAGATACGACGGTGGACCTCACACACGATTCGCAAATCCTTGTTATTGGAGCCGACGCAACTTCCGTGACGACCCTGGCGGGCAGCAGCATCGCCGGGAGCGCCAACGGCCCAGGCGTCGCGGCGACCTTCGACAACCCCGTCAACGTGGCCCTAGACAAAAATGGCGACCTCTATGTGACAGACTTCAACAATGGGATGGTCCGCAAGGTCACCCTCGCTGGAGAGGTGAGCACCATCGTCGATCAGCCAGATTTCGAGCGCCCCTTTGGCCTCGCCTTCTCACCCTCTGGGGAACTCTACGTACAGACAGACGTTAACGATCTTGGACGTGTCGACGATGACGTCACCGGAACCATTTGGCATGTAGACCGCACCCAAGGCAAAGCGCTGGTGGTGGCCCGTGACCTCGGGCGGCCGCGAGGCCTGGCCGCTATCAGCGACACCCAGCTCGTGATGAGCGACGGACAACACCATGTGCTGCGAGTATTGGATACCCAGAGCGGGATCGTCACCCCCTTGGCTGGCCTCTATGACACCCCAGGCTTTGTCGATGGCGCGAAGGCAGATGCTCGCTTCAGCCAGCCCTATGATATTGACATACTCCCCGATGGGCGGCTCGTCCTGGCGGATCGTGACAATCACGCCATCCGCGCTGTGACCCTCGCGGGTGTGGTAACGACCCTCGCGGGCACAAACACCGCCGGGTGGGTCGATGGGCCAGCATCTGACGCTCGCTTCTTTCAACCCCAAGGCCTCGCGACGGACACCTTGGGCAATATCTACATCACCCAACGTGGGGTGGGTTTGGTGCGCCGACTCGATACGACAGGCCACGTCACCACCGTCGCAGGCCTAGGCTCAGAGGGCTTCCGAGATCACCCGGATAATCCCCTCCAAGCGCGTTTTTTCGCCACCGAAGGCATCACTGCCCTGCCAAACGGCTCGCTGCTCTTCGTCGCCGACGGAAACGGCGGTGATCCCCTGCCTTATCACCGTATCCGGCAGATCAATGTTGGGGCGCGCTCGGGTCGCTGAGCCCCGACATTTACTCGAGATTCTTTTGGTGATAATTCATGGGCACATGCCGCTATGCGGCGCTAGAGTCTCCCTCACCTGTCAATGAGGCACCCATGGATCCGGTCATTCTCTCTCGCGTGCAATTCGCATTCACTATCGGCTTTCACTACATTTTCCCCCCCCTCTCCATCGGCCTCTCTGTGCTCTTGGTGATCATGGAGGGGCTCTACCTCAAGACGAAAAACCCGCTCTACCACCGCATGGCCCGCTTCTGGGTCAAGGTCTTCGGCCTGCTCTTCGCTATGGGCGTCGCCACAGGCATCGTGATGGAGTTTCAATTCGGCACCAACTGGTCGGCCTACAGTCGCACTGTGGGCGACATCTTCGGCAGCGCCCTGGCCGCTGAGGGCATCTTCGCCTTCTTCCTCGAGTCGGGCTTTTTGGGACTGCTGCTCTTCGGCTGGAATCGCGTTAGCCCCAGAATGCACTTCATCGCCACCGTGGCGGTGGCCCTTGGCGCTCACCTCTCGGCGCTGTGGATCATCGTCGCCAACTCATGGCAGCAAACCCCCACCGGCTATCATATGGTGCAAGCGCCCGGTGGCCTGCGCGCAGAACTCACAGATTTCTGGGCGGCGGTCTTCAACCCCTCCACCATCGATCGCGTCAGCCACACCCTGATGGGGGCGTGGCAAGCGGGCGCCTTCCTCGTGCTTAGCGTGAGCGCCTACTATTTGCTCAAAGGAAAGCACCTCGACTTCGCCAAGGCGTCAATGAAGGTAGCCCTCGTGGTGGCCATCATCTCTTCGCTGGCGCAGCTCCACACAGGACACTCCAGCGCCAACGTGGTCGCCAAATATCAACCTGCGAAGCTCGCCGCCTTCGAGGGGCACTACCCCAAATCGGCACCGGGGGACCTCTACCTCTTTGGCTGGGTGGATGAAGAGACCGAGACTGTCAGCGGCCTCAAGATCCCAGGCTTTTTGAGTTTCCTCGTCCACGGGGATACGAAAAAACCCATCACCGGGCTGCGCGCCTTCGCGCCCAAAGACCGCCCTCCGGTCAACCTCGTCTTTCAAACCTACCATTTGATGGTCGCCATCGGCATGGGGTTGATCGGTATCTCCCTCCTTGGCGGCTTTCTCTGGTGGCGACAGAACCTCTGGTCTACCCGCTGGCTGCTCCAGCTCTACGTCTTGGCGGTGCTCGGGCCGCAGATCGCCAACCAAGTGGGCTGGGCCTCGGCCGAGGTAGGCCGCCAACCCTGGATTGTATACGGCATCCTACGCACAGCCGACGGCATCTCTCCCAAGGTCGCGCCAGGCGAAATCCTCACGTCTTTGATCCTCTTTGGCATGATCTACCTCTTGCTCGGCGCGCTCTTCATCTTCTTGCTCAACAACAAGATCAAGCACGGTCCCATCTTTGATGACGACAACGATGACGACGCAAATAATGACGATGGTGGCAGCGTGCTGGAAGGACAGCGAGCATGAGCTTCGATCTAAACACGCTCTGGTTTGTCCTGGTTGGCGTCTTGCTCACAGGCTACGCCATCCTCGATGGCTTTGACCTTGGAGTGGGCGCCTTGCATCTCTTCGTTAAAGAAGACCGCGACCGCCGCATCCTGCTCAACTCTATTGGCCCTGTCTGGGATGGCAATGAGGTCTGGCTCGTCACCGGTGGTGGCGCACTCTTCGCGGCCTTCCCAGAGGTCTACGCCTCGGTCTTCTCTGGCTTCTACCTGGCCTTCATGTTGCTGCTCTTCATGTTGATCTTCCGTGCTGTATCCATCGAATTTCGCAGCAAGCACCCCTCCCCACGCTGGCGTCGAAGCTGGGACGTGGCCTTCTCTGTGGGCAGCATCGGCGCGGCCCTGCTCACGGGCGTCGCCCTGGGCAACATTGCCTATGGCGTGCCCCTCGCGGCCGACTTCACCTACGGGGGCACCTTTTTCGCCTTACTCAAGCCCTATCCACTGGTGGTGGGCCTAACCACCGTGGCGCTCTTCACCATGCACGCCAATATCTACCTCCTGCTGAAGACCGAAGGGGAGCTCTATGAGCGTGTGCGCAGCTGGGTGAAAACGACGGTGGCAGCCTTTGTGATCATGTACGTCGCCACCACGCTCTTCACGCTGCTGACCTTGCCGCATATGATGGTCAACCTCAAAGCCTATCCAGGGCTCTTCATCGTGCCTGTGTTGAACCTGCTGATGGTGCTCAACATCCCCCGGGAGCTGAGCAAGGGGCACGATGGCCTCGCCTTCCTCTCCTCATGTGCGTCTATTGTGCTGCTGATGATGCTCTTTGGCATTGGGATCTTCCCCAACATCGTCTATTCCATCCCCAACCCGCACTTCAGCCTCAACATCTACAACGCCGCCTCTTCTGCTCTAACCCTGAAGGTGATGACGATCATGGCGGCCTTGGGCATGCCCATGGTGCTCGCCTACACCATGGGCATCTACTGGGTCTTCCGCGGCAAGGTGAAGCTCGATACAGACAGCTATTAGAGCGGCTCG
>JAFCZD010000691.1 GCA_019314525.1 Deltaproteobacteria bacterium | reverse complement strand
ACGCTGGGTTAAGCAATTTGGCGGACCAGACAACGATGAGGGCTATGGCATCGCCGCTACCAAGGACCTCGTCTATCTCACAGGGCGTGGCTCCAACGGTCTGGACCTGGGCACAGGCGCGTTCACGGGCAAGTTCAAGTCCAATGTCTTCATCGCTGCTTTCACACCTGCCGGCGTCGCGCAATGGGCCAAGAGCTTCAATCGCAACGGGGCGGACTGGAGCTACTGGATCACGGCGGACACCAACGCGAACGCCTACATCACGGGATATTTCACCGCCAAGGTGGATTTCGGCGGTGGCGATCTGACAGCGGATGGTGAGGATATCTTCGTCGCCAGCTTCGATGCCACAGGGGCCCATCGCTGGTCCAAGGGATACGGCTCAAGCACGCTAGATGCAGAAGACCACGGCGAGAGCATCGCCGTGGACAGCCAAAACGGCTGTGTGTACGTCACAGGTTACCGCAGCGGGCCCATAGACTTCGGCGGGGGCCTCATGCCACATCATGGAAGCAAAGACATCTTTGTTGTCAGCTTGGATGCCACCACAGGGGCCCATCGCTGGTCCAAGGGCTTTGGTTCAGCGCTCGTTGATTGGGGGCGCGGCATCAGCGTTGGCCCAGCGGGCAACGTCTACCTCGGCGGCTTCGTTGGGGGCGCGGTGGATCTAGGTGGTGGTCTGCTGCGCCACAGTGGTGGTTATGATGTTCTCCTCATGAGCTACGGCAGCGACGGCGCGCATCGCTGGTCAACACTTCATGGGGGTCCTTATCGAGATCTGGGCCAGGGCATTGCCGTGTGGGGGACCGACGGCGTCTTCGTTACTGGGGAGTTTACTGGCAACGTTGACTTCGGCTACGGACCACTGACAAGCGCAAACATTACAGCGACAGACGTCTTCTTGCTGCATCGCCCCCCAGGAAACTGAGCGCGCGACCCTCAGCGTGAGACCGCCAGCTCCTCCAGCAACGCTTTGGCGCCCTGTAGCTGCGCCAAAAAGAGCGCATAGCGGATGTCGACCACGATGGAGCGCTGCTCTTTGTGCAAATACTGCCAATCGCTGAGGATCGACTCGGGCGTGCCGTCGAAGAGCAAACCCACGAGGCGCCCATGATCGTCAAGCACCGCTGAGCCCGAGTTGCCCCCGGTGGTGTCCAAGGTGCAGGTGAAGTCCACCGGGACATCATCGATCTCTGCGTCGCGATAGGGGCTCGCCTTGCCCGCGCCCTTCTTGTGAGCCTCTCGCAAGAAGCTCGGCACGTTGAAGGGCTTTTTGCCCTGATGCTTGGCCACCACGCCGGTGAGAGCGGTGATGTAGCGGTGGGTCTTGCCGGTGGCCGTCGCCGTGTAGTCGCGCACGCTGCCATAAGAGAGACGCAAGGTGAAGTTCGCGTCGGGGTAGCTGCTGCCCTTGGCCTCCACCCAGCGCTCGCGCAGAACAGCCCCCAGGTATTTCTCCATCACCGCGAAGGGGCCATCGCGCAGCTCTTTTTTCTGCTTGTCGAGCTTGCTGGCGAAGATCAGCAGCGGGTCTTTGAGCTTGCTCAACGCCTTGGCGTCAAGGGTGAACGCCTTCTTGCGGAACGCCACCGCGGCGATAGCCTTCTTGTCGCCGCTCTGCTGCACCAGCTGGCTCTTAGCAAATACCATCTGCACGGCTCGCTCCAGCACGTCTTCGCTGGGCTTGACGCCGTAGCGCTTGGTGTAGAAGGCCTTGGTGTCCTTCATGCCCGCCTTCTTGGCTGCACGCCGCGTCGCGCGCTCCTCCTTGCGTGCCCAACCCATGAGCCAGGTCACGGCTTCGACGCGTTGATGCCGTGGCAGCTGCTGCGCCTGACGGATGAAGTAGGTCAAGAGCGCCCGCTCGGTCTGAGGCTCGGTCTCCGCCTCGAGACGTTGTGCGGCCTCTTTGAAACGGTAGACGTTCTTATCCTTGTATGGGTTATCGGGCCGCTCGGTATCAGCGAGACCCTTTTCACGCCCCCAGCGCGTGATGTTGTATGCCACGCGCACAGTGGAGACCATGCGTGTGAGCCACTCCAGGTTCGAGTAGGTCCCGCTGAGGCGCTGGGCCTTGGCGTAGATGCGCCCCATCTCGGCGAAGATCCCCGCCCCGCCGGCCTTGTTGAAGCGCTCGCTCTTTTTCAGCGCGGCCTCCGCCGCGAGCTTGTTCTCCAGCAACTTCCACTTGGTAAAGCCCGCCTTGCTCATCTTGAAATATTTGAGGCCATTGTTGAGGCGTGCGTCGAGGCTGGCGTATTTGCGTTTGGCCTCGTCACTCTGTGCGGCGCGCGTCGCCAGCACCTTCAGCGCCCCCTCGAAGAGCTTGAGCACTTGAGGCATCACAAAGGCTTGTTGATAACGCACGCGATGAGAGGCCGCGTGACGCGAGGTGCGGCCCGGGAAACCCATCACCAACACCAGAGACTTCTTCTTCACGCCCTGCTTGGAGACTGTGAGGTGTACAGGCGTCGAGAGCGGTACGTTGCCCTTGGCGTAAGAGGCGCCCATGCCCTTGGCGTTGGTATAGGCGCGCAAGAACGTGAAGTCCGCCGAGTGGCGCGGGAACATCCAGTTGTCGATGTCGCCGCCAAACTTTCCCAACGCCGCCGGTGGCGCATAGACAAGCCGTACGTCACGGATGCGCTTGTAGACCGAGAGATAATACAAGCGCCCACCGTCCATCTGCGAGACCTCGCAGACGCTGCCCTTCTGCTCTTCTTCGCAGGCGACCCTCAGGGCCTCCTTGGCGCGGCGTAGCTGCTTGAAGCGCGCCTTGAAGTTGCGCCTTGAGCCTCGTGGGAGCCCCTCTTTTACCTTGGCTGTCACGTCCTCCATGCGCTCGACGACCAACATATCGTAGCCGGGGCAGGGCAGCTCTTTGGCGCGTGACGTGGCGATATAGCCGCGCTGCATCAGCCCCTTATGCGCCTTCTTCGCGTCGAGGCGCGTCAGGCAGCCGTAGGCCACGTGATGGTTGGTGACCAGCAGGCCCTCCTTGCTGACAAAAGAACCGCTGCCGCCACGAGCCACCTGCACGACGGCGCGTGAAAGCTCGCCCAGCTTGGCCACGGGGATCTTCAACCCCGAACGCTTCAGATCTTTGGCTGGGAGCTTGTCGAGCAG
>JAFCZD010000690.1 GCA_019314525.1 Deltaproteobacteria bacterium | reverse complement strand
GGCTGGCTGCGGGCCGGCTGGCTGCGGGTTGGCTGGCTGCGGGCGGTACGGCGGTAGCCATGGACCCGAAGCAGACCAAGAGTATCACCAGAGCCAGCTGCTCAGGGAGCTGGCTCTTGCGGCAAACGTAGCGCAAAACGTCCTCCAACGGTGGTCCGTGTCTCGTTGACCAGCTCGGCTCTCTGCACGCAGCCCTCGTTGCAGTGGTAGATACTCACAGAGACGCCGGCGATCCCGGCTCCACTTGGCCCGAGGACTTCACCGCCGATGTGTACGGCCCGTGGCAGAGTCCAGCCCCTCTCCTGCTCTTCACCGTGATCTTCACCCACGGTCAACGTCCTGGCCACCAAGGGCGCATGGTCGAAATCAAAGGTTGGCGGCCGCACGACGAGACCATAGCTCTGATCAGAGGTGAGGCTGGCAGAAAACGCCCCCAGGGCGTCTGCAATGATCTCTTCCACCCCCGCCAGCCCCTGCAACTCCACCCGCGCAAAGCTCGCGACACCATGAGTATCGCTGATGACTCCCCTCAGGGTGACACGCTGGGGAAGCTGCATCGAGAGACCTTTGAGGCCATCGACCTGTGCGTTGAGCTGCAAGCGCCCATCTGGACTCTCAGGTGGAGGAATCACCTCCAGCTCGTAGCTGCCGTCGGGCACTCGCACCAACCCGCCGGCCAGCGTAACAACCTTCCCTGAAGCATCGGTGGTGAACTCAAGGCTGATCCGCCCTTCAGCGATGTAGCTTGTCTCGCCCACAAAGAGCGACCCCACGGCTTGCAGGCTCGAAGCACGCGCGAGCACACGAGCGCCCTGAAGAGGAGCGCCAGCGCTATCTTGCACAGAGGCCTCCAACTCCACGGTCTTCACCTCATAGTCAAAGACCCAACTGCTCGAGGGCGAAGGAAACGACACATTGTGGGCCTCCACCACCGCCGTGGGGAGCCCGCTAGCGGCGGGAGGCACGATGACCAAGCGCCGGGCGCCCCCGCGGGCCACCACCTCGAACGCACCCTCAATGTCGCTCTCACCAAGGGTCGAAGGGACGGTCATGCCTTCTTCGATCCCATAGAGCGCCACCTTGGCCGCCATGAGTGGCGAGCCTCCAGAGCGCACAGTCCCGGTCACCGGCGCCACCTGTGAGTCGTCTGCCATAAGTTTGATGCTGGAACTGTTCGCCTCGATGTGAGCGAGCCAGGGCGCCAACCAGAGCGCGTCAGGGATCACCACCACCCAAGCCGCACCACCCACGCTCACGTGTCCCTTCCCACCCAGAAGATGACGTTGAAAATCACTGCTACCCAGCTCGTCCCGCACCAGCACCGTGCAGGAGAGCGCCTGCCCCTCATGGGTCACATCAAGCGCTACGGATCGCGACTCCGTGAGGGTGTAGCTCAAGGCCTTGTCCTCCCCAACCACGAGCAAGGGGCGCTGTTGGGGCAACACACCGCTCTCATCGGGAGGCGTGAGCTGCAGAAGGTAGGTGATGGGGATGACATCGCCAGCGCGCACCTCGATGGAGAGGGTCCTGCTTCGGGTACCAGCCCCCTCTACCTCAGCTGTGCATAGCACCTCATAGCTACCCGCCACTCTGGGGATAAACATGGCGCTCGCCCCAGCGAGCCGCTCGAAAGAAAGCTCTGTGCCTTCAGGAGAACGCAGCTGCCAACGGTAGTTCACCAAGAGCCCATGGTTGCCCTCGATGGCAGCCTCGATGGAGACTGGCTGCCCCACCTCGATCGCCGCCGCGGGCTGCTGGCTCAACAAGAGCTGAAGCCCTGCAGCACTGTCGTCCGCGCTGCAGGCCCCCATGGAGAGCGCTAGAGCGAAGGTGAGGAGCTTTCGACCCTGCCCTCTCATCGGCCGACCACCTCCCAGGTCACCCAGCGCACGCAACCGCTAGGCAGCTCGGTCTCGCTGCAGAGCGCCTCTCTCGTGGCACAGCGAGGAGCGGCCACGCCCAATCCTTCTTGAACGCGCACACGATAAAAACGCCGCGTGCCAGGGGATACATCGTCTGCCTTGATCACAAGCTGAGCGCCGGGTTGGTGCGGGAGGTCCTCGTAGGGGCCCTCCAACTCCACCGCGCTCGACCAACGAAGAACACGTGGCTCCAAAGAGCTGGGAGAGATACCCATCACCGAGAGCGTCAAGGGCACACCTGGCATCACCACCGCACCAGTAGCGCCCCCATTCACGGTGAAGGGTGGCCGCGCAGCGTTGACGCAGGGGGCCTGAGAGCCTGCTACCAAGAGGCTGAAGTCGGCGCTCCCTTTGGTGCCCCAATGGTCTTTGACTGTGGCTCGAAGGGTGAGCGTCTCTGGAGTTTTTGAGGGGGCCAGAAGAACGCGCAGCTTGTCGAGCACCTCGTCGCCACGGCAAGGGATCACCGTCCACACCGAGACGCTCGCCTCTGAGGGCTCGAGGCGCTCCCAACGCACGCTCGCTGCACTTCCACAGGTAAGATCTCCTGGCTCGTCGCTGCTGCCCGCCACAGAAAGATAGAGCACCTCATGGCGCGCGTAACCCCCGCTCGGCTCCTGTCCATTGGTCACGACAATGTTTACCTTGGGAGCTGCATTGGTGACCTCGAGTGAGCTTTGAGCCACGGTGGAGGCGCCATGGGGATCGGTGAGCCTACAACGCACCTCCACGCGGTAGCTCCCAGCAAAGGCGGGCAGATAAAAGTGAACGCTCTTTTCACGTGAAAGAACCACCGCCTCGAGGTCGCTGCTGCAGATTCCGTCGTGGCTCTGCAGCATGCAGGGTGGCGTATCACTGTGCTGCAAGCTGTTTAGACTGATGGTCCACTCGCGCTGTAACGACTCACCATCTGGGTCGTAATCTTCCACTGTGAACCCGACCCACTCACCTCGCGTGGGAGGCGTTGCTGGGGTGGTAAGCAGCACCTCCCCTTCGGGCGCGTGATTGATGCCCCCCAAATAGAGGCAGCCCGCCAGCCACAACACACCACAAATGATGAAAGGAAAAACACGCACCATCGAAGCCATCACCTTGAAACCTACCAGAGCACCTTAGACGTTCGCGTCGATACCAACCAGGTAGCAAGGTCGATACCAACCAGAGAAAGATGGTCTCGAGGTGCATTTAGCTCACCTCTTTTGGGCA
>JAFCZD010000689.1 GCA_019314525.1 Deltaproteobacteria bacterium | reverse complement strand
CGACTGCGCCAGCTTCCCGCTATAACGCACCGTCACCGTCTGACCGGCCACCAGCCGCGAGGGAAAAACCGTGACGCCCGCTGGAAGCGTGGCGCCAGGGTCTGCGCACACCGCTATGTCCGCGCGCGGACCATCGTAGGCGGGGCCATCCATGCGCAAGCCATCCATGCGCGGACCATCCATACGCGGGCTATCCACCCGCGGACCATCGGTAGAAGCATCAACGAACGCGTCCGCAGCGTCCGGGCCGGCGTCGGCGTCAGGCGTAACGGCATCGTCATCACAGGCAGCAACAAAGAGGGAGGCTATGAACAGAAGGGTAAGAGAGCGGCTCATGGGTGTGACGTTAGCACGATACAAAAGAGGCGCTAGCGGATGTGCGCGCAGTGCGGTCAGTTATTGTCGTTGACGATCATGGAAGGATTGCGATTGAAGAAGTCGGCGATGCCGTTGCGGAGATCGATCATCATTCCCATCTCGCCATCGCTGAGGAAACCTCCGGAGAACTCCGCCTTGAGCTCGCCAAAGGTGAGCGTCTTCATCTCGTCGAGGGTACGTTTGCGGATGTTTCGCACCTTGCCTCCGTTGAAGCTGGTCAAAAAGTGGTGCAGACCGTCGGAGTCGAGGGAAACATCCGCGCCCGGCCGATTCCCGGCGCCGAAATCCACGACCATGGGCCGCGCTATGCCGTCGAACCAATGCTGCGCCATGATCACCTGGTGGTCGTGGCGATCGTTGGCGCGCAACATGATGTCGAGGATGCGCACATCGGATTTGAAGAGGGTTGGGTTCACGCCCCAATGCTTCTCCGCGATTGTTCGGAGGTTCTTGGCGTTTTTCGCCTTGTAGGTGATGGCGCCCTCATGGACGAAGCCCATTCCCGGGACGTCTCTGTTGTGCACGTAGGCTGTGGGCGGCACGATGTCCATCTTCAGCCTTCGGTTCAACCAATAGGCCACGTAGTTCATGGGGGAGCGTTCCTGGCCGGTGCCGTCGGGCGTCACGTCGCCGAAGGGGCGCGGTTTGAGCAGCGCTCCCATCTCCTTGGGGGAGTTCTTATTGCCAAGCTTCAGCGCGAAGATCTTGTTGGCGTGCGCGCCGCCATCGTTGAACCATTTGGCGTGCTTGATGTTGCAGCGATAGAGCGTCTTGGTGATATTCCGATGCACCTGGTTCCGAGTGGGGGGATCGGCATGCACAACCCCAACGCTGACGGTCGCGAGCATGAAGGCTAGCAGGACGTGTCGTGGTTTCATGAGTGTGCTCATGGCTCGGTCTTAAGCAGAACTCATGCCACAGTTGCCGCGGATCCGCGCACTCGTTAACCATCGGAACATATGAGAGTTTTCACCCTCCCTGCTTTCCACGGCGAGGGTGGGGATCCGAGCACACGTCGATTGTCAGAAGGCCGTGGCTACACTTGCCAGCATGTTGAAAAGAGGCGTCTCAAGGCTCCGCTCTGGCCCGCCCAGAGGAAAAGGGGAGCATTATTACGATGTAGCCCTAGAGCTTCGCCCACGCGCGAAGGGCCGCGAGGGCCTTGGCGTTTTCTTGGGCGCTCGCTGAAGCGCGGTAGCCGAAGTCTTCTTTGGCGGCTTCTTTGACCAAGCCCAAGACCTGCTCTTTGAAAAAGAGGGGCAGGTCTTTGTCCGCGAGGGCCTGCACGAGGGCATCCTTCCAGCCCTTGGTTTTGGCCTGCGCTAGTTTGCGCAGCAGCTGCACACGCGCCATGGGATCTGCCGCTTGCGCGGCTTGGGGCGTGACGGCCTTACCGTCATGGGCACCCTTGGCGTGTTTGCCATGCTCATGATGCGGGTGGTGTTTGTGGCGCGTATGAGCGCGCAGATGGTGCGCGCTGTCGTGGGCCAGCTCCGAGGTGCCGAGGAGGTGCCCAACGCCCCAGATGCCCGAGAGAACCGCCATGGCCACGCCGAGGCCGATGGCCAAACGCAGCGAGGCCTTGCCCCTCTTTTCGGCTTTGACCACGGAGACGATCAACGCCAGCACCAAGAGCACGAGGCCGTAAAAGGCGACCACCGCGGGCCCCGAGGGGATGTCGAGCACATAAGACAAATAGAGCGCCAAGGAGGTCACGAGCGTGCCCATGGCCCAGCCCACCAGGAGTTGGTAGCGCCACTTATCCGTGAGCAAGGTGGCGCTGATGGCGGGGGCTACCAAGAAGACGAAGACCAGCAATACGCCCGCCGTTCGCACGGAGAACGAGATGACGAAACCAAAAGAGAGATAGAAGAGAAAATCCCAGAAGCGCACCCAGACGCCCGCCGCGAAGGCTCCGTCGGGGTCTTCAGTGATCTGGATGAAGCGCTTGCGCAGGGCGAAATGCACCACGCCGATGAAGGTATAGGCGATGGCGGCGCGCATGATCTCTGGCCACTTCACCCAGAGGATGGTGCCCGTCATCAAGTCTTTGACGTGCTCGGCGCCGTGGGGAGATTTATCCACCACCAAGATCGCGATGGCCGCGGCGAGGGCGTAGACCAGCCCGATCACCGCCTCTTGGGGCACCTTGTCTTTTCGCAAGCGCGTGAGCGCGAAGACGGCAGCGCCCACAAAGGTGAAGAGCATCGAGAAGAGAAAGGCCGCGTCGGATGAGGGGTCCATGCCGAAGAGGAAACCCACGGTGGTGCCCAAGGCGGCGATTTGGGCGAGGGCGAGATCGACGAAGATCACCTTGCGCTTGATGACGTGCAGGCCGAGATAGGAGTGAATGCCCACGAGCACGAGGCATTCGACGAAAGCGGGGATCATTAAGATGAGAGCGTCGCTCATGATACTTCTTCTCTGAGATTCCCGCCTTCGCGGGAATGACGGGGGTGTTTGAGATTCCCGCCTTCGCGGGAATGACGGGGGTGTTTGAGATTCCCGCCTTCGCGGGAAGGACGGGGGGCGATGAGATTCCCGCCTTCGCGGGAATGACGGGACGAAAACACCTTAGGCCTCGAAGCCTTGGAGGAGGCGGCGCAACCACACATCGAAGGGATCGAAGACGTCGCTCATGGCGGGCTCGCCGCCCACCATGGCGCCCACGATGACGGCGCGCGCGTTGACCTTGGCGGCGATGGAGCGCACCTTGCCGCTGTCATAGTAGTTGGCGGCCAACAGGACCTT
>JAFCZD010000688.1 GCA_019314525.1 Deltaproteobacteria bacterium | reverse complement strand
CCCTCCCCCAACGGTCAGGGATGAGTCGAGGAAGACGCCGAAGTTATCACGGCGGATGCTGGGATATTGCGGTCCGCTGTAGAGGGCCATGGACGGGTCGAGCTGCTGCCTGGAGCTCGATGCGAGCCAGGCGTCGTCGTACTCGAAGGCGAAGACCTCCTTGCCACGCGTTGGCGTTGCCCTCAGGCATCCCATCAACGTTGGGCCCTCGAGTTCAAGCCAGTGCGACGACCTCGATAATGCGTTGGTCACTCATCTGTCGCTCTCATCGCCCTGATCAGCCGGGGGTCTCTTCCCAGAGGGCAGCGTTGTGCGCCTGAAAAACGGAGAGATCGCCGTAGTCATCGAGCAGAGCCCCAGCGGTGAAATGGCGCGACCCATCGTGATGGTCGTTGTGGGGGCAGACGGCAAAATCCTCGCGGACGGGCCCCAGGTGGACCTCTCCCTTCCTCGCGCGGGTCACAAGCGAACCACGTGCTGACGGCTCTATGCCACACAACGCACCAAGCGAAGCGCCCAACGACGAGGTGCTCTCAGAGCTGCATGACGCCGTCTTTGAACAGGGGCAATCGGCACAGCAGCTGCGCCGAAACTTCGATCCCATCGTCCGCCCCTGCTCGCCTGACGAAACACAACTCTTGGCCCTGCGTCGCGCCTCGGCCACCGCGCAACGTCTGCTCGAACAGGCCTGCCAAACCAGCTATCATCAGAGTTATGCACGCTACGTTGACGTCAACATGTCTGCTGGTGCTGCTTTTATCAGGGTGTACTTTCGACGCTTCCGGCATCCATCTAGCTCAACGCCCCGACACCTCTGTCACCCCAGATCCCCTGGATCAAGGTCTCAAAGAGGCCAGCTTGGATGCCCAAATGGATCAATCACACCAACGCGACCTGCCTTCGATGGACACACCCGCCCTTGGTGCTGACACCACCGTGGACATGCCACCGCCATGCACGCAGACCCTCTGTGGCGATGAATGCGTTGACGTGAAGACCTCTGCTGATCACTGCGGCCGTTGCCACTACACATGCCTTGTAGGCGATCATTGTTCAGAGGGATTCTGCTGTCCTGCAGGTGAAACCGCCTGCGATGGCGTCTGTCGCGATCTTCAGACCAACGCGATATATTGTGGTGATTGCAGCACCACCTGCTTCCAAGACCAAGTCTGCCTGACAGGCCTTTGCTGTAACGTCGGGCAAGAAAACTGCGACGGTGAATGCGTGGATACCGCCACAGACCTGCGTCATTGTACCGGCTGCGGTCAGGCCTGCTCAAAGGGAGAGATCTGCAGCCCCATCGGCTGCTTGTCCACAGGCTGCAAGGACGCCAGCGCTGAACAGACCTTCTCGGACAACATGCGCGGTTGCGCAGGCACAGTGACCTACGCCAATCGCGACACTCTATGTGCCAAGGATTTTTCGCCCTGCTCGGCCAAAGAGTGGGTGGACAATCGCAACGGACAAGCACCTAACTACAACTATTGGACCAACGCCAAGCTTCGTTGGGCAGGGTATAGCTCTGGAAATTGCGCTACTGTGTTTTATGGAGGAGGCGGCTGTGGAGAGGACCCTATGCGGGTCTGCGCATCCAAGCTGGACCCGTTGGGAAATCGCTGCAATTGGATAGACTGTGGCTTTTTGAGCAGAGACCCCAAAGAATACTTTGGTGGCTGCCTGGGCAACAAAACTGCGGGTGTGCTTTGTTGCAGGTAGCTCTGGATGCCTGATAAGCCGCCGCGTTAAGATCTCCCACGATTGATGGCCACCCACCCGCCTAACTCCTCCAGCGACCCACGATCGCCTCGAACGGTGCGCAACGCGTCCCGCAACTCGATGGCCGACACAAAACGATGGCTGGGATCGTGTGCCAAACAGCGGTGAATCACATCTACCAGGGCTGGTTCAAGCCCCAAGAGAGCGGGTGGCTTCGCCTCACGAATACGATCAGTGGTCTCAATGGGACCTGGCCCATCGAAGGGCCGTTTGCCCAAACAGAGTTGTGAAAGCAACACCCCAAGACTGAACTGATCGCTGGCGGCAGAGAGGGCTTGGCCATCCACCTGCTCTGGAGACATATAGGCATATTTTCCCTTGCGAATGTTCGCCTGCGTCACATCTGCCATGGATGTCGCCTTGACCACACCGTAGTCGGTAAGTTTTACGTCGCCGCAGTGGCTGAGCAGCACATTCGAGGGGCTCACGTCACGATGAACCAACCCAAGAGGTTTTCCCTGCTCACCGCGAACCTGGTGGAGGTAGGCCAACGCACTCGCCACCTCTTCACCAATGAGCAAGGCAAGCCTCAAGGGTAACCGTCCCCGGGAGAGGCGCGCATCGAGATCACCACCATCAAGATAGTCAAGACACGCATAATAAACACCATCACTCACGCCAAGATCGTGCACTTGAACCAGGTTGCGGTGATTGAGCCGTGCTCCAAGCCGGGCCTCGGCGATCAACGAACGTGTCAGCTGCGAGTCCTCCCGCAGCTCCGGACGCAGGACCTTGATCGCCACCTCTTTCGCGAAGCCACTCGCACCGTGGACACAGGCCAGATAGACTTCAGCCATCCCACCGGATCCGATGCGGCGAAGCAACCGGTAGGGGCCCAGGTTGGTCCACTCCAAAGGAGCTTTCATGCCTTCCTCACTCACGTCCTCATCCACTCCAAGAGCGCGCTGATCCATGGCCCAAGATAAAATCTACACGTCTACCGTTGCTACTGTCCACGGCCAACTGCGTCAAGAGGGCGCCACACGCTGTCAGCTGGTGGTGGTGGAGGGCCCCGATATGGGACGGGCGCTGCTACTCGATGAAGAAGAAAAGTGTGTGGGCACTGATCAAAAGTGCGCCTTGGTGCTGCACGATGACCGCGTCTCCCGTGAACACGCAGCGTTTCGTTGGACGACAGAGGGTGTCTCCGTGCGAGACCTGGGGAGCCGCAACGATACACTCTATAATGGCTCCGCCATCAAATCTGCGCTTATTCCGCTGGGGGGCACGCTCAAGATAGGGCGCACCTTTCTGCGCATCTTGGATCAGCCCGAAGCTCTCCAGGTTGTGCCGAGTCAGTCACGCCGCTTTGGTGAACTGGTGGCTGAGAGTCTCGCCATGCGAGAGGTCTTCGCCG
>JAFCZD010000687.1 GCA_019314525.1 Deltaproteobacteria bacterium | reverse complement strand
GTGGCGGCTCGGTCGTTTTTGTCTCGGCATTGGCCGAGGGCGTCGCACCAGCCATCGTCGCAATCGGAACGCTCGCGACAATCGTATTGGCAGAGCCCATAGGCGCAGTGGGTGCCACAAGGGCAGTCCACGTCTCTGGCACAAGGGCCCTTTTCGTCGACGAGGGTGTTGTCGACCCCGCAGGCATAGCCCACGGCTGAGAGGT
Organism: Deltaproteobacteria bacterium; assembly: GCA_019314525.1. GTDB lineage: Bacteria > Myxococcota_A > Polyangia > JAFCZD01. The sequence continues at coordinate 2,928 of JAFCZD010000687.1, read as the reverse complement.
CGTCGCTGCCACAGGCAGTGAGGCCGGCAGCTAGGCAGCAGGTCAAGAGCAGCGCAGAGAGTAAGTGAAGGTGTTTTTTAATAGTCATGGCTATTTCCTCATGCAGCGCACGTTGAAGTTGTCATTGTGGGCAACACTCCCACTCCAGCCCCCAACCACCACTCTCGCTCCCCAGCGAAAGTCCACGGCCCAAGCTTCACACCACTCGGTTGTGGGGGTGCAGCCAAAACGGGAGTCGGCCCAGTAGGTGCTCCAGCTTGCTCCCGAGCCCGTCCAGTTCTGGCTCACGGGTGGGATCTCGTCAGGCAAGTAGTTGCCGTCTCCATAGCGGTCGTCGGTGGTGCAGGCCCCGCTGGAGCAGGAAGTGGAGCAGCCATGTACAATGGCACATGCGCCGCGCTCGCCCGTCACCGGGTTGTAGTAGGTCGAGGGGCGGTAGCGCAGCAATGAGCGCAGCTCGCTGACGTTGGGAAGCCGCCAGTCGCCGAAGCCTGCGTGATTCAGCAGGCGGCAGTAGGTCAGCGCGTAGGTCACGCCACCCTTATCCGGATAGAGTGGCTGTGCGAATTGCATGGGGTCGGCTGCGTCGGGCTCCTGCCAGCAATAGCCCGTGGTCTCGTCGCTCCACACACCTGCGGGGATGGTGCCGTCACTGGCGCAGCAGCCATTCAGCGTGGGGTTGCAGGCGGGGTAGCACTGCTGTTTTGCGTCGCAGCCAAAGCGACAGGTTCTGCCATCGCTCTCGCAGCAGGGATCGCTGCTGGGGTCGCAGGCGCAGCCCGTCTGGCATTCATAGGCGCCCATGTCTACCGTGGCGTCGCCCTCTGCGTTGTCGTTGACTACGCGCGCGTTGCCGGCGGCGTCGAGGCTGAAAGCGGCAACTCCGTCGTTGCTGCCCGCTTCGGCGCAGATAGAGCCAGCGCGCAGGCGCAGCTCCGTGAGGTTCGCGAAGGGGCTGGTATAGGGCTTGACGTTGCCCGTGTTGTCAGAGGTGCAGCCCAATCCTTTTTGGCAGCCACCATCGAGGCAGCTGTAGGTCACCTTGGGCAGCGAGGTCGCGTCGTTTTTGATCAACGCCATGCGGCGCAGGCCTTCGCCCCAGAGGATGCAGTTGGTCACCTCGGGGGCGGCGTTGCTCTCGTTGGCGAGCTCCGGGCCCCAGGGCGCGCTGTTCTGCACGAGGGAGCAGTTGATCAGCTTGGGCGCCGCGGCGGTGGTGTAGACGGCGCCGCCCTTTTCGGTGGCGACGTTCTTCTGCAAGATACTGTTAGCGATCACCGCAGGTGCGTGGTTGATGAAGATCGCGCCACCGAGGGAGCCGCTGTTTTCGGCGAAGGTGCAGCCATCGAAGGTGGGCGCCGCGTTGTTGGCCATGGCGACAGCGCCGCCGGTGTTCGTCGCGGCATTTTTCGTGAAGCTCGACGCCTCGACCGTTGGCGCGGCTGCGCTGACCATGTAGAAGGCTGCGCCGTGGTCGGCGTTGTTGTTGCTGAAGGTCGAACCCTTCACCAGGCCTGCGCCACCGGACGCGTACATGGCGCCACCGAGGGCGGCGGTGTTGTCGTCGAAGGTGCAGGTATCGAAGCTGGCCGAGGAGTTCACGCTGTGCACAGCGCCGCCGAGGGCGGTGACAGCGTTGCCGTTGAAGATGCAGCTGCTGAAGGTGGCATCACCATGTTCATCGTTGGCGATGGCGCCACCCTGCTCGGCGGTGTTGTCGGTGAATTTGCAGCCCGAGAAGGCGGGCTCGCTGTAGGCGCGGTTGTAGACGGCGCCTCCACGGGGCGCGCTGTTGCGCTCAAAGAGGCTGTCGCTGACGGTGGGGTCGGCCAGGGCGCGGTTTTCCATCGCGCCGCCCGACTGAAGCGCGCTGTTGTCAAAGAAGCGACAACGGTCGAGGGTCGCAGCGTTGCCGCTGTTGTAGACCGCGCCGCCAAAGACCGCCTCGTTGTTTTCGAAGATGATGTTGCGCAAGGTTGGTGAGGCGCCCGCGTTGTAGATGCCGCCACCGAAGTTCTGTGGGTTGGCGAAGGCCTGATCGGCGATGGCATAGCCGCCGCTGATGGTGAAGCCATCGAGGGTGGCGTCATCGCTGCCGACGACGACGTGGTAGACGCGCAAAGCCGGTGCAGGTGCTGCGTCGTTGACGCCAGCATCAGGCGTACCAGCGTCGGGTGTACCGGCATCGGTTGAGGGCTGGCTGCCAGCCTTCCAGCCGTCGAGGCGCGTGAGGTGGGTCGCAGGGTTGCGTTGGCCGGCAAAGCCCGTGGGGAAGCCGCCGAGCACCCTCATGGAGCGGCGCAGGGTGAGGGTGTCTTCGGGGCCTTGTTGATAGAGGGTGTACATGCCCTCGGCCACGCGCACCTCGCAAGGGCAGAGGCCGCCGCCCGCAGCGTAATAGGCGGCGTCGATGGCGCTCTGCACATCGGTGAAAGCGGCCTCGGGGCTGGTGCCGTCTCCTGAGGTCGTTTGGGAGACATCCACATAAAAAAGGCAGGTATTGGGGCAGGTGAAATCGGGGACAACGGGTATGGCGTCGGTGGTGGGTGTATCTACGCTGCTGTCAGTGAGGCGTTGGTCAACCCTGGTGTCGGCGCCAGGTGCGCTCGTGTCGTCGCCGCAGGCGACGGCTAGGGCTGCGACCAGCAGCACGCTGAGATAGGGGGAATTGGATCTTGGTTTCATCGGAAAAACTCCAGGTGTTGTTTGGAGGTGTTTGGAAGTTTTGGAGCCTCTGTCGTTGGCGTGGGGTTACCAGCAGACAAGAGGAAAACAGGTGCCGCTCTGACATTGACAATTTCCTAGGCAACCAGCGCCAGCCGCTAGGTCGTCGAGACAGCGACCGATGCCATCGTCGTCTGGATAGCACCAGTAGTCGGCGTTGCACTTGTCGCTACAGTTGAACAGGTCCTTCTCGCACGAGCGATA
>JAFCZD010000686.1 GCA_019314525.1 Deltaproteobacteria bacterium | reverse complement strand
TATGTGATCTGGTAGGACGGAGGAATAGATAATGACGACTTTGATTCGCTCTCTGCCTTTCCTCGCGTTCTTTGCTAGTGGGGCTCTCGCTGCACCTGTCTGGGCCCAAGGGGCCTCTTCTCCTCGTGCTGCGGCACCTGCTTCGGCGCCTGCTTCAGTGCCTGCTTCAGTGCCTGCTTCAGTGCCTGCTTCAGTGCCTGCTTCAGTGCCTGCTTCAGTGCCTGCTGCGCCACCAGTTTTTGACCTGACAGAGCAGGCCAGCACTGACGTCGAGAAGCACCGTCTCATGGTCTACCTCAAGGCGGGCGGGCTGGCCCCCCTCAGCAAGCTCGGCGCCAACGCTTCAATGCGGGTGGGTGTGGGTTATGTGCCACCGCTGCTCAAAGGGCGTGTGGGCGCGGTGGTGGACCTCGGCTACTCACGAACCACGGCCAGCCGCACGCTATCAGACCCGCGCCTCGGGGAGAGCGGCACCAGCTACAGCTATGATCTCGCGCAGCACGACCTGAACCTCTTTTTGGGGCCACAGGTTTTCATCCTCGATCCCAAGGGGCGCCTGGTGCCCTTCGTTGGCGCAGGGCTAGACGTACACTTTTTGAAGACCACGGTAGAGGGGCAGGGCGGTGACATGCCCTTCGGCGACAACGAAGAGACCTCCACAAAAATTGGCTTCGCCCTGCGTGCAGGGGCGGGTTATCGTCTCGGCCCCGGCATGTTGACAGGTGAGGTGACCTTCGCGTGGGCGAATCTCGACCACGAGATTACCGGCGAATCACACCTCGGGCGCGTCGCCTTGCTGGTGGGTTATGTCTTGGATTGGATGCTCTAGGTGTTGGTGTTGACAAACAAAAAGGGAGACATGAACAGATGACACGTTGGATTCGAATGCTCTTGCTGGCCCTCGCTCTTGGCTCTTTCACCGTTCACGCGACGGGCTGTTATGGCAGCTACGGGCTGACGATGAAGCTCTACAAATGGAACGGCACCATCGGTAATAAGGTCGCGCGTGGCCTGGTGCACTTTGCCCTCTGGGTGGTGCCCGCCTATCCACTCTTTGGTCTGGTGGATTGGTTGGTGCTCAACAACATCGAGTTTCTCACGGGCAGCCCCGTGCTCGCCTCCGCCCCTGGCACAAGGACAGTGGTGAAGGCCAACGAGCGTGAGGTGCATATCACCACGGGCGAGAAAACTGTGGTGCTCAAGAGCGAACAAGAGGGGCAGTTTTCCCTCTGGGTCGCCAACAAGCAGGTGGGCCACGGCAACATCACGCCCGAGGGTGGGTTGATCTTCTCCGATGATGTAGGCAAGCAGACGCGCTATCTCTCGCCAAGCTTCGTGGAGAAGATGCGCGCAGCAGCTTCGCAGCGCATGGAAAAACTCGCGGCCAGCGGCGCGATCCAAGACCTCTAGTCAGCATCCTAAGGCTTGAAGGATGCGACGAAGAGCTGCGCTGCCCTCTCGTAACGAGAGAAGTCCTTCGCTGGTGCAGTGGCCTCTAGCAAATACACCCACGAAGACGTGACGAAGACCGCTAGCTGGTAGGCGTGCTCTTCTCCGCGGTAGCGACCCTTGAAACGAAATCGGTGCCCCAATACCCCTTCCTTTGTCCTCACGGCAGACTCGTTGGCGATGGTGTAGCCCCGTTGCTGCACGAGCTCGTCGGCGAGCACCTGCTTCCAGAAGTGGAGTTTTGCCTCTGGGCCGTTGTCGAAGCGGCGTACGGTGAGCACAGCCCCCTGCGCAGATACAGCCTTGTAGGGGAAGGCGGTGGTTTCGAGCTCGACGAAACCTCGGGGAGTGCTCACAGAAAAGCAGCCCGTGAGCCCCATGGTAAGAAGCAAAGTCGAGATCGCGACGAGTTGATGCTTTTGTTGTCTATGCATGGTCGCCTCCCTAACGTCGGTTGAGGATTTCGTCGAGACCCACACGGCCCAGCCAGTGAAAGGGCAGCTTGCGGCGCCGTCGGCCCCAAGGCGTCTTGAGGCGTACACGCACCTCCAGGGTGGAGTGAGCGATGTGGTGCAGCAGATATTTGAGCTTGCCCTTGAAGCGTTCGATTTGTTCGGTGACGCGGCCTAGCTCTTTTTCAATCAGGACCGAGTCTTTGACGGTCTTGGCCTGGATTAGAAGCTCCGTGAGGCGGTTGAGCACCCGCTGCGCGTTTTTCAGGCGGATGCGCAGATCGAGCACCTCCTGGGTGATGTCTTTCGCGCGGATGTTGCGTTCGAGCACCTCACCAAGCTTGGCAATCTCTGCGAGGAGCGGTCGGAGCTTGTCGGCGGGTATGCGCAGGACGATGCGCTCCTTGGTCAGCGCTTGCATCCAGCCGCCCACGCGTTCGGCCAGGCTGCGCGCTGTGGCGAGGGCCTTTTCTTGGTCGAAGACGTTGAGCGTCAAGGACGCGTTGTAGATCACAAGGCGTTTGACGCCCGAGGCGGTGGGTTGTGTTGCTTTGAGCCCTTCCGTCTTCCTGAGGTCGTCAACATCGGCGACGCTGTCGCTGTCGTTGTCGCCGTCTTTGTCGGCAGGCGCGGCCATCGGCTCTGCGGAGGCCACCAGGCGGGAGTGGTGGCGGCCTGGTGCCGCGCAGCTCGCGACGCCCAAGACTAACACTCCCATGAAGAGGTTGCGCCCGAGGGGCCGCGGCTTGGAATGATTCATCGTTCCCTCCATTCGCGATGAAGGGTGCCATGAGAGGGGTGACGCGGTCTAGCTTCGGTGATTAGGGGGAAACGCTTTGCTTTGTTGGCCGTAGAGTTAAGCGTGATGATAGAAAGCTCTATGACCCACGTTATTCCCCCAGACACAGAGGTCTCAGACACGGAGGTTTCCGACGCTGAGGCTTCCAACGCTCCTACGCCTGACACAGAGCAGGCAGGTCGGCACTTTCCGTGTATTGTCACCACCATGTTCGCGCGGCGTGTACGCAGCGGCATGGAGCAGGCTTATGAGGCCTGGATGCGTGGCATCACCAAAGAAGCCTCCAGTTTCCCAGGCTACCTCGGCACCACAGTGCTTCGCCCTCAGGACGAGGTGCGGCCCCAATATATCGTGATCATCAATTTCACCAGCGGCGTTGAGTTGGGCAGCTGGATGCGCTCCGAAGCGCGCCTGGGCTGGTTGAAACGCGCCAAGCC
>JAFCZD010000685.1 GCA_019314525.1 Deltaproteobacteria bacterium | reverse complement strand
TTTGTTTTCGCAATCTTAGAGCGGGCCAGGGAACGAAATCCCCAGCTTCCGGCAAGTCGAGTTGCTTCGTTGGGGCTGTGGGGAAGAGCTTTTTTCGTCATCGCCCAGACAGTCTACGCTGAGCAGGGCGGCGGGATACGCATCCAGCCGGCCCCACAGATCGCAGCAGCGGCACATTGCGTCACAGCTCAACTCGCTGGCGAGGTTCCAGAGCCCGGTGGTCTTCCACCCCAACCTGCCGCTGCCCTAGAGTCCTACCTGTGAGCGACCTAGACCGCTCCCATCTGTTGTCAGGGTCTGAAGATAACCACAGCGTTACTGCCAGAGGCCTGGTTGCCGTGGAAGTCCTCACCGTCAACACTCACACTGCACGCCGAAGAATCGAGCGTATAGCCAGGCTGGCAGTGCACACCCTTCCCTGGAGAGACGAATTTACCGTACCAAAGACCACTCTCAACGGTTGATCCAGGCCCACCTGCTTGGGAAATTGTGTCTGCGATTACCATCGGCATGGTCATTGTACACACGTGCTCACCACCCGCATGAGAACAACAGGTATGACTGCAAGTGACGCTGAAGAAAAGGTTCCGGGCACCACCATCATCTACGATGGCTCCCATGGCAAAGAAGGCCGCTTTGGGATCATGGGTCTCAATAACCACTTTCTGACCTTCGTTGGTGGTCATCTGGTGCTGACCATTTAAGTAGAACCCGGTAAATGCAAGGGGGGCTATGTTATCTGCATAGGGCACAACCACCTCATGGAAGAACTTACAGCCCACCAAGGCCAGCACGCTGATGACACCACAGCTTGCAATTAACTTTCGCGCGTTCATTCGTTTCTCCTGAGTTGATGAGCATCACTGCTGGGGGTCCATGGGGTTCACCAGTGCTGATGTGCATCTGCCGTGCCACTCTCTGGGCGACTTTTCTGCCCTCAGATCAGGAAAAAACTCATGATTGTACGGGTGGAATGATGGGACAGGTGTTCGGGTGTACGAATGTTGTCCGGACAACCTCGACGCAGCCCTGCTTCCGCCCCGCGCAACGCGCTTTTGGGTCCGCGCAACGCGGGTCTACGCCAAGGGCACGACAGGTCGCGACGATTCCAAGCAGTGCTGCGGCGACGTGTTCGGCGTCGCGGAATCTACGGCGGCCATGGGCTCTTCAGCGCCGCTACCTCAACGTCACTGAAGGACGCGGAGGATCTCTAGGGTTTCGCCGCGCACGCGATAGAACACGAAGTGGTGCTGCTCGTGTCGAAGCGATCGGAATTCCCTTCTTTTTGGAGGACTATCGTCTGAGCCGAGCGGCGAGCGCTGTGTGGCCCCGGAGTTCGGCCAGGTCGGCGGGTGTTTGGCCGTTCCACCTTTGGAAAAGGCGATCAGCTCCATGCTTCAAGAGCCCCTCGACGATGTCCTCGAATCCCTCGCCGGCGGCGGCGTGCAGGCAACTCACGCCGTCCGTTGGCACCTTGTTGGGATCGGCGCCCAAATCGAGGAGTTTGCGAGCGATGCCCCCATCCCCCTTGACGGCTGCCCAGTAGAGGGCGGTTTGTCCATGGGAGTTCGCAGCTTCGTGGGCGGCTCCGGCCTTGATTAACGCGACGCCACATTCAGTGTGTCCAGCCTTGATGGCCTGAAGGAGCGGCGTGTCGCCCTGTGGTGTGTGTTCGAATTGGTCCTCGATGGTTCGAGCGTTGATGTCAGCCCCATCCAAGAGACATGCTTCGACACCATCAAGGCTGCCATTCCGCGCTGCTTCGAACAAGGCTTCCGTGGATGTGCTGAGGTGTGCGGAGACGCGATGTTGACGGTGATCGTCTTTGGCGTGCTGCAGACCTCTGATGTCATCGGTTGGCACATCCCACTCAATACCAAGCTGTGCGAGCAGCGCTCGACTCTCCTCCGCCGCGGTGAGCGTGACCTCTGAACGCCCTCCAACTTCAGGGGATGCCAGCATGATGGAGGCGTCTGTTGGGGTGATGCGTCGTGGGTTTGCTTCGCAACACTCTGCAAGGGAGAGCGCCAACTCCAGCTGGTCTGGATTCAGGCTTGAGAGTTCTCCCCAGTTCTGTCCTGTCTCGCCGAAGACGGCTTCGCGGGGCTCCATGCCGAAACGGAGGAACCTCTCCAATCCGTGTGCCGACACCGTGTCGCCGCTTATCTCATCGGAGAGATGTGCGGCTTCATCAGCAACCCAGAGCCCTGCGGTGACGAGATCCTCCAAGTCCTCAGCCGCGCCCTCCGCTAGCGACCTCAGCGTGGTCGGAAGCTCTCCAAGCCACTTCAAGGGTGTACACTCGTCTTCTCCATACTGGCTGCGCTCACTCTCGTGGTCGAAGGCGAGTCCTACCAGCCCAGCTGCATTCCAGGCGAGGACGATTCGGTCGCCACTGAGATCATCGAAGTAGAAGGACCCCGTGGTGTCGTCACCGGACCACTCGACCACAGCCGTTCCGGGGTAGTGCAGGTGTGAGATGCAATGCAAGACATGGTGCAAGCGAGCCTGAGCTTTGAGACGGGCTTGCGTCAGGTGAAGTTTGTACATCGTGGGAGTGTAGCAGAGCACGGGGTTTGATAGAGACGGGTTCATTTTGGCGCTGGGGCGGCTCGGGTTTTGTTGTGGCAAGGAGAAAACTTCTGAAGGGTGACATGGGTGAGTCCTTTCAGCGCAAGAGTTCGAACAGAACTCTTCTAAAGAGAGGTGCTCGCCCAGCGCTCGAAGTCGCAGGCCCCAGGAAAGTTTCTCTGATTTTTCTTGGCTGATGTCTTGTTCGAAAACGCGCGACAAGAGCTGCGCATAAGAGAGCCGCCGCGGATTGTCGGGCAGCGCTTCGTCATCTTGTTGCATCCCACCATCAGCGGGATGTGTCCAGCGCTTCACCACCACCGCTCATGGGAAACAGGAGCTGAAGATCTCAATTTTCGAGCAGCACACCTCCCGCGTCGACGAGACAAAGCCCCTAGGCACGATGATGCTTCGCGGGTTGAAGGGGCTGCGTGAGCTATGGGGTCAACGCCAATAGGGGTAACGTGACCCTTACGGGGGAGGTCTCTGGCACGGTGGACTTTGGTGGCGCTAAGCTCAGCAGTCAGAGTCTTGATATTTTTCTCGCCAGCTTCACGTCTGCCGGGAATCA
>JAFCZD010000684.1 GCA_019314525.1 Deltaproteobacteria bacterium | reverse complement strand
ACCCCACAGCCAAAGACATCTTTCAGAAGCTGAAGCATGTGGTCAACGAAGAAGCTTGGGCGACCGCTGACTTGAAGACTGCGCAAGAGTCCGCCAATTATTACTGGGACCCAAAGAGACGAAACCAGACAAGCCCAGACCAAAGGGAGGACGCGCAGAGCGTGTTACGCCATGCCCAGGCGAAGCTCGGGAACCTGCAGCTACGCTGGGACCCGGTGATGGTTGGGCACAATCCCGCGCCCCAATAACTCAAGCCAAGCTGGCTCTGCGCCAAGTTGCGCGACTATCGCGCCTGGGTCGACGTGATCGAAGAGATCGTCGACGCCACACGGCCTGACGCCCCGCGCTAGAGGTCATTTTTAAACTCGTGTTCTTCAAGATTGCGCGCTACTCACAGTCAATGATCCCCCTTTACGAATCCGACATTCCCGAAAACACCACTGAAAGGTTGGTTACCGAACATAGACGCGAGGGTGGTCGCGTATGGCTTAAGCGCATGGAGTTACTCCTGGACGATAGAGTTGTGGCCCACCGGGGTTACGACGTTGATGACACAGGACGAGAGTTCCTCGCCATGGAGACGCCTATCCAGAACGGAAAGAAGCATGGGCGTGAATACACTTGGGAAAAATCTGGGGACCTGATCTTAATTGAGCCGTACTTCAACGGACTAAATCACGGCACCGCGTACCAGTACTTCCAAGGAAAACTAATCGGCTCATACTCTTTCAACATGGGCACCGGGTGGGATCTTTGGTGGAGCGCGTGCCATGGGGATGGGCGGACATCGTCGCTCTCAGAGGCACGACATTTAGTTGACGGCGAGCGCCATGGCTTTGAATGGTGGCTGAACTCCGATGAGCGATCCGTGTCCGAAGAAAGTCATTTTCGGGCGGGGAAGGAGCACGGAATCACACGACGGTGGTCTGAGTCCACCCTTGACCCTGACTACCCCAAATATTTCCTCAATGGTGAAGAAGTAAATGCTGAGCCATACGAAGCGGCCTGTCAGAACGATCCAACTCTGCCAAAATACCGCTCTAGCGATAACAGCTCAACACGACGTGAGTTTCCTACGCTTGTGATCGAGGCGATTCAACGCCATAGCGGCAAGAGAGCGCCACCCGCCGAGATATTGTCGCCGCACGCGTGAAGGAGCGGGTTATGAACGCGCCGGATCCCGCGGTCCACCCTTTGACTGGATCGACACCATAGAGCTCAATATACACCTTGGGTCGGGCTCGCCCGCGCAAACGGCTGGTGATCACCACCAGCCGACCACCCAGCGGCAGGCACGTTGTCCCCCTGAGCGCGCACCAGCAACTCGAGAGGGTTGGCTAGGCCTACTTTCCCAACTCCTTTCGAAGCGCCGCCGTCCAAGCCGCAAACTGCGAGGGCTTGAGCCGATACCTCGCAATCACGCCATCGTGTAGTCGTCTTAGATCATCCAAGACCAAGGAGATGAACTCCTCTCGGTCAGGCGCAGTGATGTGTGCGGTCGCGTAGGTATGAACCTCCTCGCGCGCGTCGACGCGTAGGTCGCGTACCATCTTGGAATCATCCATGGCGTCTTCTGAGTATTATACGAATTGGCGCGCAAATGGCGCGATTCAGGAAGATATATGGCGCGCAAATGGCGCGATTCAGAAAGGGCATGTCGCGCAAATGGCGCGATTCGGTAGGGCGTTGGCGCGACGCTCACCGCGCGACGCTCACCGCGCGTCGCGAAAGCGGCGAAGATCCTTCCAGCTGAAGACGCTGGGCCAGAGCGGAGTCTTGATCGTCTTCCCTGCTTCGAGGGGAAACCACCCTTGTTGCGGCCCGCGCAGCACATGCACGTCTTGGGCGGGCATATAGCTCTGAGCCAAGAGCGCCACCCGCCGGCCCGCACCGTCCGTCGCGAGATCCAAGACGATCACGGCGTGGCCGGGGGATCCTCCTTGCACGAAGAAGTCACCGCCTTGCAGCTGCTCAGGCCGAACGCGCCGCTCGCCACGTTGGTGCATCGTGCCCGTCCACGAAAACATGAAGCCTAGGTAGCGACGAAAGCTTCGATACCCGCGCGAGGGCTTGCTCTTGGCGACGAACTCCCAGCGGCGCCCCTGCTTGACGGGCCGCAGACCTCGCTTCCAAGCCTTGAAGCCAAAGCGCCGCCCGCCGGCCCAGGCGAAGCCCACACGCCCACCTTTACCCACAGACCAGAGGTACTCACCCCGCAGACGCATGATGGCGTCCACGCAGTGTTGGCGATCTCTTTTTCCCACATCGATGTCGATCACCGCCAGCAACGCTGGGTGCTTCGCTGGGAGGATCAAGCGTCCGCGATAGGAGCGCACCGGGCTCTGTCGGGGCAGCAGCGGGAGTTGGCGCAGCCAAGACGCATAGCTCCCGGCCTTCACCGAGCTACGAGAAAAACCCTTTGGTGGCGCGACCCTACGCGACAAGGGCTCGATGTCGCTTTGCCGACGCTGCCAACGATAGGGCTTGTGCGTGCCCGCGTCGGCGCTTGGGGGCAACACCAAGAGCCAAACCCCAGCAAAAAGGAGATGATTTCGCATCGATTAGCCTCGTTCAAGTGATGGTCATCATACGTCTATTTTAGGGTCGAGAACCATCGGCATCCCTGGTATCCTATGAGCACTGATCGACATTTTTGGTTTTGCACATCGACCCGGCTGGTGTCTGCCCGCGGGGAGGGAGATGAGCCCATGTTTCGCACGTGCCTTCGCGGCCTGAGCGTCGCGCTCTGTGTCACGTCCATTTCACTCGTTGCCGTCAACGCTAGAGCGCAGGACCAGATCAAGCCTCGGGTGCTCTTCATCTTCGACACCTCAGGCAGCATGATCTGGCCCGTCTGCTTCAACAGCTACAACGCCATTGAGGGCGACAACTCGCTGGAGTGCCCCGGAGATGACGTGCCCTGCACAGGGAGCGGAAGCTGCAACACCTCAGGCTGTGGGGATGGCGTGGGCAACGACAGCCGCCTCTTCAAGGTGAAAGGTGGTACCACCAGCGTGGTCAGCGCCTTTGGCGAAGTAGAGTTCGCCCAGAGTTCGCCCTGGCACGTTTCCGCCAATCACGCGTCGATTTTGATTGCTCCTTTGACGGCAGCTACACCTATGCGGGTGGCTGGGCTGGGGACTCCTGCTTCTACTTCTCCGGTGGAAGCTGGCGCACCTATGCCTTGGGCGCGGGGGGAAACCAAGCGGACCTGCTCGTTCCCTTTGGCAGCGGGAACAACGCCAGCATCCTCTCCTGGATGAACAATCGCTCTGACTATCCCGCTGATGGCAGCATCGGTGGGCCTCCCAACAACGCGACCTGCAGCCTCTGTACCGACTGTGGCACAGGTTGCGATAAGGAGCTGCGCGGCAGAGGGGGCACGCC
>JAFCZD010000683.1 GCA_019314525.1 Deltaproteobacteria bacterium | reverse complement strand
AACCGAAAACTCGTAAAACTCATCCCGATTGGAAGGCTTCCCCCCCACGAGGTAGACCTTTTCGCCCGCTCGAAGCTTCGCGACCAATCCATATTCTTGCTCGAAGGCGTCGAGCCGCGCGTTGATGCGGTTGGAGGAAGTCACGTGCTCTTCGCGAAAGGGCGTGATGATCGGGACCTCGTCACCGCTGAGTTCGAAAGCATCTTTGAGCATCTTGGCGATGCTCTTGTCATAGAAGGGCTTCGCCGCTTCTGGGTTTTCAGCGAATAGATTGGCCCGCAGATCTCTGTCCTTGATCGTCCAATCATCGCTCGTCCCGGCAGCCCGCTGGCCTTTGGCCGTGTAGACGACGCTAGTGCCATCGTAGAAAATCTCGAAGAACCTCTCAAAGCGTTTTGTCGTCTTTGTGTAGCGTGGCATCGGGATTTCCTTCGCTGGAGGACTACCGTCTGAGCCGAGCGGCGAGCGCCGTGTGGCCCCGTAGTTCGGCTAGGTCAGCGGGTGTTTGGCCGTTCCACCTCTGGTAGAGAGGATCAGCGCCATGTCTCAAGAGCCCCTCAACGATCTCTTTGAATCCCTCGGCTGCGGCGGCATGCAAGCAACTTAGGCCGTCCGTTGGCACCCTGTTCGGGTTAGCGCCCAAGTCGAGGAGTTTGCGAGCCACGCCCCCGTGGCCCTTGCTGGCTGCCCAGTAGAGGGCGGTTTGTCCATGGGAGTTGGCGTCGTCGTGGGCGGCTCCGGCCTTGATCAACACCACGGCGCAGTCAGTGTGCCCAGCCTTGATGGCCTGTACGAGCGGCGTGTCGCCCTGTGGTGTGTATTCGAACTGGTCCTCGATGGTTCGGGCGTTGATATCAGCCCCGTCTGAGAGACATGCCTCGACGCGATCAATGTTCCCATTTCGCGCTGCTTCGAATAAGGCCGCGGTGGAACCACTGATATTTGCGGAGATGCGACGTTGGCGTCTATCGTCCTTGGCGTGCTGCAGAGCCTTGATCTCAGTGGTAGGCACGTCCCACTCAATACCAAGTTGTGCGAGCAGCGCTTGACACTCCTCCGCCGCAGTGAGCGTGACCTCTGAACACCCTCCATCGTCAGGGGATGCCAGCATGATGGAGGCGTCTGCTGGGGTGATGCGTTGTGGGCCCGCGTCGCAACGCTCTGCGAGGGAGAGGGCTAGCTCCAGTTGGTCTGGATTCAGGCTCGAGAGTTCTGCCCAGTTTTGGCCTGTTTCGCCAAAGACGGCTTCGCGGGGTTCCATGCCGAAGCGGAGGAACCTCTCCAAACCGTGCGCCGATACGCTATCGCTGCTGATCTCATCGGAGAGATGCGCGGCCTCATCATCATCAACCCAGAGCCCCGCGGTGACGAGGTCCTCCAGGTCCTCAGCTGCGTCTTGTGCGAGGGACCTCAGCGTCGAGGGCAAATCCGCAAGCCGCTTCAGGGGCGTGCGCTCGTCTTCTCCGTACTGGCTCCGCTCACTCTCGTGGTCGAAGGCAAGCCCCACCAACCCAGCGGCATTCCAGGCCATCACGATTCGATCGCCGCTGAGATCATCAAAGTAGAAGGACCCCGCGGTGTCGTCACCTGACCACTCCACCACAGCTGTCCCAGGGTAGTGCAGATGCGAGATGCCATGGAGGACGTGGTGCAAACGGGCTCGCGCCTTGAGGCGTGCTTGGGTTAGGTGGATCTTGCTCATCGCGCGAGTGTAGCAGAGGAAGGAAGGCGTCAGGGGGACGGGCTAGAAGGGCTTTGCCGGGCTATACTTCTTCTGAAGGGCACTACCCTAAGCCCTCAAACGCAGGGAGCTCAGAGCGGCGTCCAGGCTGCTCAGAGCGGCGTCCAGGCTGCTCAGAGCGGCGTCCAGACTGCTCAGAGCGGCGTCCAGGCTGCTCAGAGCGGCGTCCAGACTGCTCAGAGCGGCGTCCAGACTGCTCAGAGCGGCGTCCAGGCTGCTCCAGCGACGGCGCCCACGGCCTGCGACATCTCGCCTTCGGCTTGAAGGTCCACGCCTGACGCTGAAAGTCATGGCGCTGGAGCCTCGCGAACTATGACGTCGAGTGCGCGAGGTATCACCCTGGCAACCAAAGGTGCCGCCCTCATGTGCAAGGCGGTGCGCCCTGGGGTCCAAGGGTGTTGCCCTTCGGAGGGCGAGACGTTTCGAGGGCAGGGCGAGACGTTTCGAGGCCAGGGCGGGGACCTTCGGAGCTGAGGGCGAGACGTTTCGAGGGCAGGGCGCCGGAAAAATTGGCGAGGGCAGCGTCGTTGGAGGCGAAGGCGGAGAAAATTTATCGAAGGGCGGCGACGAGTTTGCACCGGGCGCAGCAGAAAGAGCATCTGTGGTGGAGTTTGAAGCACCTGTGGAGGAGTTCGGAGCACCTGTGGAGGAACTTGGAGCGGCTGAAAAGGAACTTGGAGCATCTGTGGTGCCAACCTAGCGCCGTTTGCCTGCATGGTTGGGGGATGGTAACTCCCGGCTAAGAATACCGCCGCGGAAGGCGGTGAGATGTGCTTCTAAAGGGGGCCTACGTTGCGAGCTATCCATTTACTGAGCGGCATCGTCTTCGTAGTGGCGATCAGTTGCACCCAGAAGAACCCCGATTACTGCAACGAGGATGACCCCAGCTGCCCAGGCAAGGTCTGCAATATCCCGACGAAGACCTGCGTGAGGGCAACCGACGAGGTCGACGCCGGGCCCGATGCGGCCGATGATTCTAGTCTTCAGGATTCGGGCTTGGATACGACGGTGGACAGCCTCTCGCCGGATACGACGGTGGACAGCCTCTCGCCGGATACGACGGTGGACAGCTTTTCATGTGTACCCATCGCGCGCTTCCCTGAACTCTGCGGCAACGGCAGATTCGACCAAGGAGAAAGCTGCGACGATGGCAATGTTGAGCTTGACGATAGTTGCCCGAGTGGCCCCTGTGGTAGCTGCCAGCCAGCGCGTTGCGGGGACGGGTTCATTTGGACCGACAAAGAGATCTGTGATGATGGAAACGACCGGACGGACGACGCCTGCCCTAGAGCACCAAGCAGCTAGTCTCCCATCGCAGGGCTTGTGCCCGAAATCATTACCGTTGTTACTCCTTGGTTGTTTGCCACCGGCAAACGCCCTCGTCGTGCCTAGCCAATGATTCCGGCCGTCTT
>JAFCZD010000682.1 GCA_019314525.1 Deltaproteobacteria bacterium | reverse complement strand
CCCGTGTTGGAATGGATGGTGCCGAGATAGCCAGCTCCGTCCATCGCAGCGCTACCCGAGCGGCGCACAACGTCACCATCGAGTTGCCAGTGGTCCATCTCTGCTGACTCGAAGCTGTTGCGAAAGAGCGATGTGCCAGAGATGCACAGAGACGGCTGTGGCGCGCGGAAGAGTGCACTCGGCATGGAGGTGCCAAGCCCCGCGGTGGTGGCGGTGGCGCGATAGAAGACGTTGGGGCTGACGACGTTTGGCAGTTTGAATTCGAAGCGCCCGCTTTGCGCTACGCTCTCGCCAACGAAGCGCTGCCAGGTACCGCTTGAGTCGGAGCCCCATTGGTAAAGGTCGATGCGGCTCTTGTCAGGTATGGCAGCGCTGCCTGAGAGCGTGGTGCCGTTGAGCACCTCAATCAGAGGCCGTGTGGCCCCAACGTTGCTGAAGGTGTCCGCCTGAATCATCGGGCCAAAGGTGGCGTTGTAGTCGAGTTCGAGCAGTTGAACGTCTTCACTCGAGATGAGCTTGATCACCGCAGAGTCCTTGTCGTCCCCACGACGGGCGATTTGCACCCCATGAAGGATGACCCCTGTACTACGATCTATCGTGAGGGAGCGCTGTGGTGCGATGGTCGAGTCATAGAGGGTGGACCCTGGAGAGTTAGAAAAGCCCAAAGATGAGAATGAAGAATCGATGATGGCGGCATGGGGGCTGTCTTCAATGCTGAAGTTCCCGCCAGCGCTAAGGTCGAGGCCTTCGCAGCGCACCTGCTGCGAGCTGCGCAAGCTGATGGGCGTACCATTTTCCACCCGCACCGCTCTCAGCAAGGCGCGGTCACTTGATTGAAGGAGGACAAGGTCATTGTCATTGACCAACCCGCCCGTGAGCACGAGCTCATCGAGCACCAGGTCGTCAGCGTTTTGAGCTGAGAGGGGACTACCAGGGGCGTGCAGCCGCAGACCACGCAGAGTGACTCTGGGAGCCTGAATCGTGATCAGCGGGCCCCCGTTCAACTCTGGAGCGGTGGTGAGGGTGACTTCGCGCTCAAAGGCATCGATCTCCGTGTCCGCCGCCACAATGCCAGGTGGCATACTGGCGCCAGCGGTGCCGCTACCGAAGACGATTTGTGCGCTTTTGCCCGGCGCAAAGATGAAGGCGTCGAACTCGACGCGTGTGATGGCATAGCCGTTGTTAATAAGGGTGAGCGCTTCGCGCAGGCTCAGGGTCTCACCGGCTTGAGTGGGGTCGTCCATGTCCTCTGGGCCATCGAGATCATCGGCGACGGTGTTGACCACCAGCGCTGGACCAGCCGCGCCCACCCGCAGCGCCCACGGCCCCTCGCTGACGTCGGCCATGGCTGCGCCAGGGCGCAGCGGCGACACCGCTCTGACGCGTGGCCACACCAGCAGCGTCTGTGGTTCGGCCAAGGGCTGCACCTCGCCCCAGAAGTGCAGCTCTGCCGATCCTCCGGGGGGCACGTGTGGCAGCGTGTCACGTTCAACCCATGCCTTCAGCGCACCCGCGGGCTCAACGCTCAGCTCCGCGTCCACGAGGAAGATCTCCTCAGCTTCGTCGTTGAAGAGCGTGGCGATGATCTCGACGCCCCGTTGGCCGGGATGCAGGGTTTCGCCCACCGCCCTCACGTCGGTGACGCGCAAGGCCAGTGTTGGTACACCAAGTTCGCTGACACCAAGCTCGCTGACACCAAGTTCGCTGACACCAAGCTCGCTGACACCAAGCTCGCTGACACCAAGCTCGCTGACGCCAAGCTCACTGACGCCAAGCTCGCTGAGGGCGTGGTCGCCACCCATGCGCGCACAGGACATGAGCACTGTGAGGCTGAGTGCGGTGCAGAAGGCGCACGCTCTTGTCATCTGTGAAGTGTACTTCTCTTAGGGCGCCAAGACCATCGCGGAGTAGGGTGGCAATGTCACGTCTAGCACGCGGCCCTTGATCTCCAAGGTCTCCAGAGCGTCGCTCAATTGGCGGGTGAGCACAGCGTCGTCAGGCAATTTCACTTCCGCGGGCAGCGTGATGGTGTGTTGGGCTGATTCACCCGAGCGGTTGAGCAGGACCAGCGCCACCTCACCTGCATCGGTCTGTCGCGCGAAGCAGAGGAAGGCGTCTGTGGAGGCCACCGTGAGGTAGGCGCCGCGTCGCAGCGCCACCAGCTTTTGTCGCGCCTTTCCGAGGCGGGCGAGGTGATCGAAGAGTGCATTCTCCCGGCTATCACGCACGCTGGGCAAGCGGAACATATGACGGTTGTCGGGGTCTGCGCCGCCGTATTCACCATACTCGTCGCCGTAGTAGAGCAGGGCGCCGTAGTAGAGCAGGGGCGCTCCAGGCACGGTGAGAAGCCAGCTCAGGGCTAGGCGCGCGCGATCATAAGGCTCGGCGCTGTCTGGCTTGAGCGGCAACCCGCCTGGCTCGCTCTCCCATGCACGGTTCGCGACGACTCTTTCCCAGCCTGCACCTTGGCCGCGGTAGGTGGCCTGGGTGATGAAGCGTGAGGTGTCGTGGCTACCAATGTAGCGCGTCATCACGGCGTCAGCGGGGTAGTGTTTGAGGCTCTCATGGGTCCAGTAATCGAGGTGGGTCATGCCATAGTCGTCGTAGGCAAAGACGCGATACGCCGAGGCGTGGTAGAGCACGAAGTCGAACTGCCCATTGAGGGCGTCCTTGCCGATGTAGCGTGAGATGGTCTTGTACTCTTCTTCGCTGTTGATGATGTCATCCCCGCCCCAACCCATGGCCGTCTCTCCGAGGAGGAAGACCTCGGTCCCTCCTTGCTCGAAGCGTTGATGCACCTGCGCTGAGAGGTTGAAGATCGCGAGGTCCTCCACATGCTTCACCGCGTCCACACGCAAACCATCGAGGTCGTAGGTCTCGAGCCACCACAGGGCATCGGCGATCATCGTCTCGCCCGCCGCGGGCTGCTGCCAGTTCACGTCGGGCATGTGGCTGGCGAAGACACAATCGAGCCTGCGCTCGGTCCAGCCGCAGCCCTCGGTGCCGCAGACGCAGCCCTCGCGGAACCAGTGGGGGTGTTGGATGCGATACTCGTGCTCCACATGAACGTGGTTGATCACGAAGTCGAGCAAGACGCGGATGCCACGTTTATGAGCAGCCTGCACCAACGCTTTGAGCTCGTCAGCGCTGCCATAGCGGGGGTCGACCTCCCGAGCGCTGATGGGCCAATAGCCGTGATAGGCGCTCACGCCATGGGCTCCGCCGTAGACCGCGTCAGAGTTGCGATTGAGCGGGGAGAGCCACAAGGCGCGCACGCCAAGCTGCTCGAAATAGCCCTCTTCGATGCTCTGGGTGATGCCCACGAGATCGCCACCACGGTAGTCCGCCGTGGGGTGAGCTCCGACCGCAGGCGCCGGATTGTTTGCGGGCTTGCCGTCGCGGAAGCGATCGATCATCACCATGTAGATCAGCGCGTCCTGCCAATGGAACGCTTCGCTCTCGATCCAAAAGGGAAAGAGCGCGCTTTCGCTGCGCAACCCAGTCTCGTCTTCGGCGCTGACGCGCACCGTGTATTTGCCAGGCGTCAGGCCACTGAGGCTGATTTGCAGTTCGTCGCCCTCCGCCTGGGCTTCGTTTGCCGTGAGCGGCCGGGAGACGTGGTCGATGACCAGCTCGCTGTGAAAGCGCGCGAGCTTTGCGTGCCCCATGCCTGGCGAGAAGCGTAGGGTGATCTGCGTTCCGTCTTGCTCTTTGAAGAAGGCAGTCTTGTGCACCGTGGGTAGCCGGCAGTCGGCGACCCTCAACGCTGAGACCTCCACGCCATCTCGATATTTGCGAGTGGGGTTTTCTGTGTGGCGAACAAGCTTGCGTGCGCCACCCTCGTCGGTGACGTCAAGTTGATAGCCCCAGAAGCCGGGCTCCATCGTCGCTTCTCCGGTGAAGACCCCATCACCGTTGTTGTCTTTGAGTTCGAGTGGTTCTGTCTGCCACTCGGCCGCCACGGCGACGGCCTGCGTGCCTTCAGGGGCGGCGTAGCTCAGGGTGAGGGTGCAGAGGGTGGGGCGGGGGGTGTCAAGCGTAGGCTCTACATCTTGCGATGGAAGTCCGTCGCCCCCTGCGTCGGGCAGCGAGTGGTCGAGGACACACTCCGCTTTGGATGTGCAGCCCACGAGGCTCGTGAGCGTTAGCAGAGTGAAGAGCTGGATCCATGGCATAGCGGGCCCTCAAGTGTGGTTCGCCGCAGAGTATACGTGATACAAGGACAATCTTCCTCTCGGAGGGGGCGAGAGGGCCTGGATCGAGAGGCCAGGGGTGTACTTAGGAGCTAGTGCTCTGTCCTGGTGATTATGATCAAACGAGATCGACAAGGACGATCAGTGTTCATGAGACAGAACACTAGTTCGCGAGGGCAAAGGCGAAAGTGTCTAGAAGCAGCTTATAGCCAGCGCCAACCTCATCAGCGGGCATGCCAAGATACGCCACGCTGCCGCGGGTGCCCGCGAGGTGTGTGCAGTCGTTGCTGAAATAGGAGGGGTCTTTGTATTGTTCGCCGGGCATGATGCGCAGCATGCCCGAGATGTCGGCGACCTTCACGCCGTACTCCGCAGCGATGGTGCGAATTCTTGGATTCAAGCCCAAGAAAGGCGCACCGTTGTCCTCGGGATTTCCTTCGAGGGCTGCATCCGCGATGGCCAGGAGGGGAGGATCGACGCAGGGGGCGCCGTTGGGCAAGACGCCATAGAAGGAGTTGTACTGGGTTTGCAAGATGATCGTCGCGTCTGGAGCTGCATCTTGCAGCGCCGCGATGATGGTCCGCAGGTTGTTTTCAACCTGAGTGAGCGTCGCTGTGAGCTGGGTGCCACACACATACTGCGCTGCAGGGTCAGGGTTGAGGCAATACTCGATGTAGGCGACTTGGAACGCACGAAGGTCATTGCCGCCACCCTCCACAGTCACCACTGCGCCACGACGGTAACGGCCAATTTCTTCGAGAGCGCTCGGTAGCTGCTCGTTGAGAACGTCTGTTGTCGTGCTTCCGGGCACTGCCAGGTTGTACACGTCGACTTCGCTGCCTGTTTCGCCAGCGACAAGCGCCGCGAGGGGGTCGATGTGGTGATTGTTGGCATACACTGGAGGTGCTTCGATTCCCAAGAGCGTGGGGTCGAAAGTGTAACCAGCGCTAGTGGAGGCGCCCAAGCTCATGAGCAGGACTTCACGTGTGTTGACGTTTCCTTTCCTGGCGTGGTTCTGCTCAGCATGGTTTTGATCAGCGCCGACGTTCATCGTCTTTGCGCTCCAAGACCCGTCCTCACCACCACATGCCACCGCCATAGCGCCCACAACGACAGTGAGGGCGACCGAACGACCAAAAATAGCTAAGAGATTTTTCATAGAGTTCCTCCCAAGGTTCATAAGGTTCGCCACCGCTGGTGAACCTGTTTGACGTGGTGCGTTATAGGGGAGTCTTTCACAAAGCGGAAGCGCTATAACCGACCTAGTGGG
>JAFCZD010000681.1 GCA_019314525.1 Deltaproteobacteria bacterium | reverse complement strand
CTGGTCATCTCCCCCAATTTTGCGCTAGGTTGCTTCGGTTAGGGCTCGACCCTGGCTCTTAGCCCCTTGATATCCACCAAGAAACGAGGGTATTCACGCCGTGCCTCTAGGACATCCCAAAGGACTTTTTCCGCTTTTTTTTACCGAGATGTGGGAGCGGCTCGCCTTCTACACCATGCTTGGCGTCTTGCTGCTCTACACCACCGATTTGGAGCGTGGTGGGCTGGGTTTGCCGGCCACTGAAGGCAACGAGATCTACGGTCTCTATCTCGCGTTCGTTTACTTCACTCCCTTCTTAGGGGGCATCATCGCCGATCGGCTCCTCGGCTATCGGCGGGCGGTGTTGCTTGGGGGTGCGTTGATGGCCGGCGGGCTCTTCTTGATGAGCATTCGCGGGTACACGCCCTTTGTCAGCGGGCTTGTGCTTCTGATTGTCGGCAATGGTTTCTTCAAGCCCAACATCTCAGTGATGGTGGGCAACCTCTACAAGGCTGGCGATAGCAAGCGCGACGCCGGTTTCAACATCTTCTATATGGGCATCAACATCGGAGCCCTCATCGCCACGCTCCTGGCCGCGTCTGTGCGCAACAACCTCGGCTGGCTCTGGACCTTTCGTGTGGCTGCTTTTGGCCTCGTGGTGGGCTTGATCATCCTGCTCTTCAACTGGAAGGTCCTCGCGGACGCCGATCGTCAGCCCGAAAAGCGCGAGGGCGATATGGGCCTTGGCTTCATCTTTGGCAAGATCATCGCGCCAGCCTTCATCGTGGGCATCGCCGGATATTTTCTGGCCTCAGCCTATCTCCCCGCTAACTTCAGCCTCCGCCCTGCCGTCTGTGGTTTCATGGCGGGCATGATCCCCGTGTTAATCTTCTTCGTGCGCTTGGGGCTCAAGGCACCTCCCGCCGAGCGTCCAGGTTTACTCGCCCTGCTGCCAATCTTCGTTGCCGGTGGCACCTTTTTCATGATCCTCCACCTCAACGGCAGCGCCATGACCCAATGGGCGCGCGACAACACCGATCGCCGTGGCGCTTTGGTCCCAGCGACCTTTCAGCAAGAGGCCTTACCGCTCTACTATCTCAACGCTGGCGCTGATGTGCCACGACCCCACCCCCAGAGCATGCTCGTCGTGGGCCACTCCAAGGTGGCTCGCATGTACGGGCAGAAGCGCATGGACGAAGCCTCAGCGGTGAAGGTCGCGCAGCTCGCAGGTGTGCAGATGGTGGACCTGGCCAAGGTCCAAGGCACGGAGGCCGAGAAGACGCAGTGGAAGGCACGCAGCACGGGCGTCTACAAGAACGGCGTGGTTACCATTCGTGAGGCCGGTGATGGGCATGGTGGCAAGGTGATCACCGCCGAGGTCCCCGACGGTGCCAAGCCCCTGCGCACTGTGGCCTTTGTGCGCAGCGTCGGTGACCAGCGTGTGGCCGCCTACCTCGTCACCCAGAAGATCTTCGACTCGATTCATAAGGGCTATCGTAAGCGCTTCAACAAGGACCCCAAGCTCTTGCCCCCTGGGAAGTTCATGCCGGTGGTCAACTCGGAGGTCTACCAATCGTTCAACCCGCTCTTCGTGATCTTGTTCACGCCGCTGGTGGTTGGTTTCTTCGTCTTCTTGCGCAAGCGCGGCCGCGCCATAACCACAGCGCAGAAGATCTTCTTGGGGCTGGTACTCACCACCGCGTCACTGCTCTTGATGTCCCTGGCAGGCTTCCTCTCTCAAGGGGGCGCCGAGAAGGTGGGCTGGATCTGGCTGATGGGTTTCTACGCCATCGTCACCATCGGCGAGCTTTGCCTCTCACCCATGGGGCTCTCTTTGGTGACGAAGCTTTCGCCCCAGCGCCTGGTGGGGCTGACCATGGGTGGCTGGTTCATGGCCACCGCCTTTGGTAACAACCTCTCGGGCTTTTTCGGCGGCCTCCAGGCCTCCATGGCGCCGATGTACTTCTTCTTGGTGCTTGCCGGGCTCTCAGCGCTGGCTGCCACCTTCATCCTGGTGCTCTTGCCCAAGCTCGACGCGACGATCAAGCAGTACGGCGCCTAGCGGCTTGGGAAACTCCTCCTGGATCGTATTGACGAGCATGGGCAGAGACGACGGCTTCATCGCCTTCTTTGCCTCTGAGTGACGTGAGTATCTGACGTTTCACCAAGAAACGTTTGAGACGTTGGATCGGGTTGCGGTTTCCTCCCCAGAGGTAGCCTTTGCGCAAACAACGACGGTAGGCGTCGAATTGGTAGTAGTGGGGTGCTCGCTTGAGCCCTGGTCGGCCAAGGAGCACTCGCAGGGCTTCGACCCCCACGACGCCAGCACAGAGCGCGCAGGCTGCGCCGAGGCTGGGGCCATAGTGCCCCTCCAGGCTGAGTTGATTGATATCCATGTAGGGGCGCTGAGTGAGGCGGGGTGTCAGGCCCACGAGGAAGGCCACGAAGCGATCGAGCTCCGACATGCCAGCGTGCAGGTCGAAGTAACGGGTGAAGGACATGCCGCCAGGAGCGAAGATATGCATGGTGGCCGACATGCCCAAAGGGCCTGAGGTGACGACTGGGGTGCCCTGTTCTTCACATTGCCCATAGGTGGTGATGCGCGCGTCGAGGGCAAAGAAGTCCAGGCCATCCACCACTAGGTCAACGTTCTGCAGCAAAGAGCAGACGTTGCCCTCATCGAGGGGGAGGTTGAAGGCCTCTACTTCGGCGTCAGGGTTGATAGCGTGCACCTGAGCCGCCACGCTCGATGCCTTCGGTTGGCCAAGGGTCTGCATGGTGGCGCCGCTCTGGCGGTTGAAGTTGACCAGGTCGAAGGTATCAGGGTCCACCAAGCGGAAGTGGCCCACACCCAAGCGCGCTAGCGTCAGGGCGTGGATACCGCCCACACCGCCAGCGCCGATGATCGCCACTCGGGCCCCTCGAAGTCGTCTCTGCTCTTCCATTGAGACCAACCCTCGGTTGCGACCAAAGGCGACGTCGTAGTCGAACGATGGTGTGGGGTTCATGAGGGGGCTTCTCCTTACCAGTGGTTGCGTCTAAGAGGGCAGACGACGGAGATGCCCAAGAGGGGCCATGTTTTTTCCGCCCGGGTTCTGTGAGCCACGCATCATCGCACCCCAAGAGATGTCTTGGTGCAGAGCAATAAGGCGGGCAAGAAGAGCAGATCACCTGCC
>JAFCZD010000680.1 GCA_019314525.1 Deltaproteobacteria bacterium | reverse complement strand
GAGCCGCCGCTCCCGCCTGGTCCTGCCGCGCTTGCCAGATGTCGCCCCGCCGGGGATGGTGCCCCCTCTCAAGTTGACGGGGGATGAGGCGGTATTCGCAAGCCAGAAGGGTCCACACCCCCTCGAGGTCGCCCTCGTAACCTTGGGCCTCGGTGACGACGTGCTCCAAGCGCTGCGCTACGAGCTCTCCAGCAGCTTTGACGCCGAAAAATGGGCAACAGACAGCGAGGACGTGAAGAGCGAACGCGAAGCGCTGGCAGAGCGCTGGGTGCGCCGGCTGGCACGCAACCGCGTTGAGGCGTGGCTGAGCACACACCCGCTCGTGGTCGAACCCGAGCTAGAACCCCATATGCCGGACGATCTCGAGTTGACCAGCCTCGACGATCTCTGCCTCGTCTACGCCAGCGGGCTAGGCACTGACCTCGACAATGAACAGAACGAGCTCGTGCGTGAAGCGCGCCGCGCGCTGAAGTTGAGCTTCCGTGGCGCAAAGAGCCCCTTCGTGCTTGAACTCATCGCTGAGCGAGTCAAGGTCCCCGCCCTCCTCGGCTCCCAGCAAGGCCGGCTCTTGGCCAGCCGTTACCCCCTAGCGGTGCTGCTCTACGGCGAACAAGCCCACGGCCAAGCCGTCTCCCTAGGCGTAGTCCCCAGCATGGGCGATGAACTCAACGCCCAGTTTGCAGCGGCTCGGGAGCAGAGAGAGACCAAGAACATCGTTATGCTCCCAGCGGAAGGCCCTGTCTTCTATCTTCTCTCGCAGTTGGGGACTGTTTCCTCACCCAGCGCCCGCCAGCAGACTGTTTCTTCTACTAGTGGCAGGGGCGCTTCCAGCGCCCGCCAGCAGACTGTCCCACCAGCAGGGGGCTTCTTGCTCACGGCGCTGATGGGAGGACGCATTGGCATCAAAGAGGTCACGCTCCAACTCAGCCGGCGCCTCAAGAACCTGCCAAGCGACCTGCGACAGGCGCTCGGCCAGATTGGGTTCGGCGCGGCAACGGCGCTGGCAAAGACTGAGAGCCCTGCCCGCACGCGGTTGTTGAAAAACTTGGCTGCTCTGCTTGGCGATCGCCTTTTGACGCAAGAAATGGAGCGGGTCTCAGAGCGCGAAAAGGTCCTCGAACGCAACCTCAGTCACGACGCTGTCTGGCCGCAGATCAAACCAGCGCAATCACCGGAGATGGTGCTGATCCGGCTCTATCAGCGACGGCTGGCGCGGCAGCGCGAGGAGCTTGGCGTCGCCATCGTGCGCGCCCTACGCATTTTTCGGGAGCTGGCCTATGCTGGCGAGACCCGGCGAGACCAGGAGCTTGCGGCAACGCGCTTCGGTTATGCGCTAAGCTGTTTTGGTCCCAACCTCTTCTCTGGGCTCAAAGAGCTAAGCGCGCAGGTGGAAGAAACCCGCCCCAAGCTCTTTTAGGAGGCTTGCTTGTGCTCCAGCAAGCCGAGGGGGTTACCTTCAGGGTCCTTGACCGCTGCCACCCACTCATCAGCCGTCTCCATCAAGGGCAAGACCTCTCGCGCCCCAGCCCTTAGCAAGCGCTCCATGAGGGCCCGAATATCCCTCACCCGAAAGTGTGGACGCACGCCTCCGAGCCCTGGCGCGTGCCCTTCGCCACTCTTCTGGATGAAGATGCTCACCCCAGCCCCTGAAAGACCCACGAAATCATCTCTTTGAACAAAAGGTGTCAGCCCCAGGGTGCGCTCATACCACCTCGCCAATTCCATGGGCTGCCCTGAAAAGACCACTAGCGCCGCGATCCCCAAAAGGACAGGCTCTTGGACATCAGCAGCCCTATTTTGATATTTCCGTTTGGGCACCTCTGCAGCTTCCAGCTGGCAGTGTTCTCCCTCCGGAACACCGTCCTGGCGATCCAGCCAGCAGAAATGGCGGGGCTGCACAGCCCGCTCATGATAGCCGCCACCCAAACAGACATCGAAAAAGGAGCAATCACGACAGATGCCTGTGCGATTCCCCTCGAGATCACGAAAATCCTCGAAACGTCGGTGCCAAATAGAGGAGAAGCGCTCGTCCCGTGCTGAGCCTTGGCTGTTGATCTCCCGCGGGATTGAGGGGCAAGCTCCCACGCGACCGTCGGCAAGGATAGATCCGATGGCGAGCCCAGCGTAGCACTGCCCTCCTTCAGGCCGCACTTCGTGCTCGTTCCTCAGCCCCAAAAAACCACCACAGGAAAAACGCACCGCAAATCCATCCTTGGCGCGCTCATAATGCCGGCGGCGTTTGGCCACAAAATCGAACAAGCGGTTGATGTCCTGTGATGCCAGCCACATCTCCTCATCGGGGCCCGCGACGCGCCCCATCTGATCGATGGTGATCAAGCGCCAGAGGTTCGCTCCTTTGCCCTTCACCGCGCGCTCAATGGCGGCCAGAGAGCCGAGGTTGGCAGGGCGCACGCAGGTAATCGCCTCGACCCAGTTAAAGCCAGCCTCCCGGGCGTGCGTGATGGCCGCCAAGGTGCGCGCGTAAGTGCCCTCACCACGCACCAACTCATGCTCACGCTGGAGCCCGTCCACGCTGATGGTCACTGTGCGCATACCCGCTTCATAGAGCCGGGCCGCCTGCTCTGGGCCAAGGAGGGTGCCATTGGTGACGATGCAAGAGCGCATGCCCAAAGCCGTCATATGGGCGACGACCTCATAGAGGTCTTTACGCACCAAAGGCTCACCACCCGTGATGGAGATGAAGATGCGCCGCGGATCGAAGTCCTCTGCGATGGTGTCAAGGATGCGCTTGATCTCAGCGGTGGAGAGTTCTTCTAGCGGTGACGTGCCCTCGCAGCTCGAACCACAGTGCTCACAGCGAAGATTGCAGCGCAGAGTAGACTCCCAAAAGAGGTACGTTAAGTCGGGCTTTGTGGCGAGGTTCAGTCGCCGCAGCGCCTGCCGCCGAGCCCCTATCATCCTGGGGAGGCTAAGGAGGCCCAGCGAACGTGCGCTCTTTGTGAACATGGGAGACTCGTCTGTGACTAACTGACTGACTGACTGACTGAAGCGATGTGCTTGGTGGAGCTAGACGCCGAGATCCGGCGGCCCACCATATTTCGCCACCATGCCCCCATCTGGGCCAAGATCTACACCGAGATCGACCGGCGGCGGCCCACCATATTTCGCCACCATGCCCCCACGGCCCACCATATTTCGCCACCATGCCCCCATCTGGGCCAAGATCTACACCGAGATCGACCGGCGGCGGCCCACCATATTTCGCCACCATGCCCCCATCTGGGCCAAGATCTACTCCAAGATCGACCGGCGGTGGCCCACCATATTTCGCCACCATGCCCTCGATGCCAGCATCAGCGGGGAGAGCGCCGTCAACAGCGACCCCGTTGTCGTCCATCACGGACCCATCGGGTTCCTCCACTGGGCCACCATATTTGGCCGTTATCGGGCAGCCTGTGACCAAAGAGATTCCCCCTGCGGCCAAAATCACTCCTGCCGTGGAAGAGGCTAGCTCTACTAAGAACGAACGTCTTGATTTCGTGCCTTTTCCAAACATCTAGTCGGCCCCTGTGAAAAGAGAACACCCTATAATAGCCCGGCATTTGAAATTAGGGAAAGGGAGGAGCTGAAAAGCCGAAAGCCGCGTGGAGCGGGCTTACCTGAAGCCAGCGACGATTTGAGCCAAACTCTGGCTCAACTGCCTGGGGACAGCCACGAAACGGCAACCGAACCCTGCGCCAAAGATACAATGCACCACATGGGCGTCAAAGCGCAGTTTGGGCAATGTGTGGTTACGAAAGACCACCTCGAGTATCAAGAGCGCGTCCTCCAACAGGCGCTTACGGGTCCTCAGGAAGAGTCCCTGCTCTGAAAATTCGTCAGCGCGAGCCCAGAAGGATCCCGTATCCCCAGCGAGGGGCATCACCAGCACATCGGCCTCTAGGGCGGGGGGATCCTCCTTTGGGGAGTGTGTCCCAGAGTCCCCCTCCACAGTCTCGAGGGTGACGAGATCGAGATCTTGGTTTCGAGCGCCATGTGCTGGCACGTAACCACCTCATTTCAGACCAACGGAAGGATCCATGGTAGCAGAAAAAAGGCGGGGGCAAAGCGGGACTGTCTAAGGGGCTAGAAACAACACACATCCGTACAATTTCCCAGGTTGATCTCTGCGCATGTCCTCAAGCAGGAGGTATCACAACTTCCCCCGCTGGATCCCCCAGAAGGGCCTTGAGAGGACGGCCCGTCATCGACAGAAGGGCTGGCGCCACTCACCGCCGAGGCATCGGGAACACATGAGACGAGTTCGTCTCCCTCGAAATCCAGGACAAGGGCATCTCCAAAGAGTGACCAGTGCAGTGGTGGCAAGCCCTCGTCGTTGTCTATGAGCATCGCGGTCCCATCCTCGAAGAGGACGAAACCACCGAGGAGGCACATGCCGTTGTGGGGGTACACATCGCCCCGACTGGTGTCACCGTCGTATGTGGTGCAGCGGTAAGCGGCTTCGCGACACTCTTGGGAAAATTGAGCCTCATTTGTCTCGTCGCCACCACAAGCGCCCACCATCGTTAACAGGATTGCCATCATGAAACCGTGCTTTGTTCTCGTCATCGCCCAACTCCTTCAGGTTCTGGAGGGTTATCGGCGACGGGAAACAAAAGTTGCGTGAATAATGGCGAGGACAGTCTTTTAGCATCTGGCCGTCCGCTCGATCTCCCGCTGCCTTTGCTCACGATGACGTGATATCGTGAGCTGGATTGGTTCGCGACGTATGCCGCGACGGTCTAGACACCATGATTCCCGAACGCTTTGGTCCCTATACGTTGCTTCTGCATCTCGCCACCGGCGGCATGGGAGAGCTGCATATTGCGCAGCGCAGTGGGGTCGCAGGATTTTCCAAGCAAGTCATCCTCAAACGCTTGCGCGACGAGCTGGCCAGCGATGACGAATTCATCGAGATGTTCCTCGATGAGGGCCGCCTAGCGGCGATGCTCGACCACCCCAATATCGTGCACATCTACGATCTGGGAGAAGTGAACAACACCTACTTCATGGCCATGGAGTATGTGCATGGGGGAGATCTCGGCCACCTGCTCAACCACCTCGGCGGGCGAATGGACCTCTCCAACGCGCTCTATGTGATGCGCAATGTCTGTGAGGGGCTCGCTTTTGCTCATGACGCCGTGGGCTCTGGCGGCAAGCCGCTGCAGCTCGTGCATCGAGATATCAACCCACACAATATCCTCATCAGCAACGCTGGAGCTGTAAAGATCGCCGATTTCGGCATCGCCAAAGTCCAGCAGCGCCACCGTGAAGCCACCCGCATCGGCGTCCTCAAGGGAAAGTTCAACTACCTTTCGCCTGAGCAAGCTCGTGGCATGCCCGTGGATCGCCGCTGCGATATCTATGCCCTTGGCTTATTACTCTTCGAGCTGACCACAGGGCACTTGGCGATCCCTCAGGGGACTGACCAACAGATGCTGGAGGCCGCTACCCACGGCATGCTGGTCCAGCCCGACGAGCTGGATGCCGCCTACCCCAAACAGCTGGCGCGCATCTATCGCAAGGCCACCGCCTGGCGCCCTGAAGACCGCTACCAGACGGCCTCGGCGCTGCTCGAGGATCTGCTCGAGTTCCAAATGGACGGCAGACTCCTGACCACCCCTCAGCGCCTCGCACAGCTCGTGGAACACCACTTCTCTCAAGAGCTAGAGCGCATCCGTCAGACCTTCAGCAAGGTTGAGCAGGTGGGAAACCATGCAGAGGACCAGGAGGAGGTCACACGCATTGAGCGCCCACAAGCCAAATACACCACACCCAAAGGCCTCTCCCCTTTGGAGTCTGCTGACACCGTAGCGTTTGGGGAGGATGAAGAGACCGTCGCGGAGCCGTCTCCCAAACCCCGAGGACCTCTCCCCACCCCTGATGCCCTCTCCCGCGCACGGACTGAAGCCCTCGACGAAAACGAGTATGCCATCAGCGCCAAGCCCACTGAGCCTGAGGCCGGCCAATTTCC
>JAFCZD010000188.1 GCA_019314525.1 Deltaproteobacteria bacterium | reverse complement strand
GGGGCTCTTCATCGATGGACCGCGAGAGTCTTGGCGCGCCATGCGAAGCCACCGCAAGGTTTTTATTGGCGGGCTCCTTGGGGTTGGTGTGCTCGCCGTGTGGGGCGCAAGCCTTGGCTTGCCCATGCACGCGCTGCTGGTGGGGGCAAGCACGGTGACCGCAGGCGCTGATATCTGGCAGATATACCATCATGAATACCAACACACCAAGGGGCGCAAGGCGCGCACCCGACTGGCTGGAAAGATGGCGTGGCTGCCCCTGCTCGTCGCCGCCAGCGCCCTCGGAGGCGCCACAGTAGAAAGCCATCACCTTGCGGGCGGAGCCACAACGGTGGGCGCGAGCAACGCTCTGAGCAGCTTCGCCACCGGCGTGGTCACTGCTGGCGATGTGCCAACGGGCGCGGTCACCACCATTGAGGATTCGAAGGACTAACAATGCAACGCCGACAACTGCTCATCATGCTCACCCCTCTCTTTGTCGTCTACCTGGCCGGCCTCGTCGCCTGCTCCGATGAGAGCGGCCCCGCTCCTGATAGGGGAATGGACCAGAGTGTTGATCTCATCAACGTTGACCTCCCCACGGTCGACGGCCAGGTAGACAGTGTCGAAACATCAGACATGGGGGCGGCCGATATCGTCTCAGGTGATATCGCCGCGGGCGTCTGCACACCCCTTGGCGCCAACGAGTGTTTCTCGAACCTCGAGTGCATCGCGGATCGCCGCTGTGAGGAGGTCGACATCGGCGAGGGTGAGCTTTTCCCCTGCTGTGTGGTGGCTACACGTGGAACCCTCGAAGCGGGCGAGACCTGCAGTGATGAGAATCAGTGTGCCAGCGCCATCTGCATCAGCGCCGGCTCAGCAGACGGTCGCTGCTCTCAGACCTGCACCGAAGCCACTGACTGCCCCGAAGGGATGCAAGACTGCAAGCTGATCGCTTTTTCGAACTCCGACGATCGCTGGTGCTTCCCCGAGGTTCTGTAGCCTTCGTCACCCCCCCGCCAAGAGTGCTATGGGGCCTGGCACTTGCCGCCCTTGCAGATCTCCCCAGGATCGCAGGTGGTATCACAATCACCACAATACAAGGGGTCGGACGACGTGTTGACGCATGCGCCGCCACACTCCGTATAGGCCGTATGGCAAATACACTCGCCTTCGATGCAATTCTGGACTACCGAACACGCTCGCCCACATGTACCGCAGTTGACGTGGTTTGATCGGAGGTTGATGCATTCGCCGAAGCAATAGGTGGTGGGATCGTCGCAGACGTCAGCGCATTGCCCCAATGTGCACGTTTGACCATAGGCGCAGGTGGTGCCGCAGCCGCCGCAATTTGCCACATCGCTCGCGGTGTCGGTGCACGCGCCTTCGCAGAGCACCTCTCCGTCGGCGCACGAGCTGGCGCAAAGGCCGCCTGTGCATACTTGACCCAACGAGCATGTCTTGTCGCAAACGCCGCAATCGAGCACGGCGCTCGTGGTGTTAACGCATTCATCACTGCAGAGCGTTAGATCGCCCATGCAAACACACTGACCTACAACACATTCTTGGCCCAGCTCGCAGGCCGTGTTGCACGTGCCGCAATTGAGGATATCGGTGTCGGTTTCGGTGCATCCACCGTCGCAGAGGGTGCGTCCCCCCGTGCATTGTGCGCCAAGCACGCACGCGCCATCGATGCAGATCTGCCCCACGTCACATTTATGCTCGCACGCGCCGCAGTTTTTGGAGTCGGCGCCGAGGTTGACGCAAGTGCCCGCGCATAGCGTCAGACCGGCGCTGCAGGTGCACTCGCCCGCGATACATAGGGTGTTGTTCTGGCAACCCTTATCGCATTCACCACAATGGCTCGCGTCGCTCTGCAGATCGACACAGCTGTCTCCGCAAGCGTCCTGCCCAAGTGGACAGAGGCACGCGCTCTCAATGCAAAATTCTGTGACGCCGCAAACCTCGCCGCACTGCCCGCAGTTGGCGGGGTTCGTCGTGGTGTCAACGCAAATGCCCTCACACTCTGTCTGGTCCGCTCCGCAGACGCACTCGCTGTCCGTGCACACCTGGTCCACGGCGCAGGCGTTGCCACAGTCGCCACAGTTGCGAACGTCTGCTGACGTATCAATGCAGGCGCCATCACAGTTGGTGGTGGGCGAGGGACAATCCAGTACGCAGCTTCCCGCGAGGCACGCCGGCGCGTCGGCTGCACAGGGAGATTCACATTCGCCGCAATGGGCTGGATCACTCTGGAGATCGACGCAAGAGGTGCCACAGACGCTTAGCCCCACGGCGCATTGACACTGGCCTTCGAGGCAAACCTCACTCTGCTCACATGCGGTGCCGCATGTACCACAATGCATGACGCTCGTGAGGGGATCGACGCAAGCGCCGTCGCAAAACAAGGTGTCGGGGGGACAGCTGCCACGACACACGCCATCAAAGCAGACCTGCCCGATCTCACAAGCCGCATCGCAACCCCCGCAATTTTCGAGATCGTTATTCGTATCGACGCAGACCCCGTTGCAACGCTCGCCAACGAGACATGCTCCGAGATCGCCGCTTGGCGCCGCGTCTGCCGCATCATCGGCGGACCCATCGTCAAGCACGAGGGAGTCCATGCCGCCGTCCAAAGCCGGCGGCGTTGGATCATCACTGCAGGCAACCGCCATGGTCATGGTGAGTAAGATAACTAGCCCGTATGAAAACCGACGTTGCATGAGCCCTCCTGGCACAATGGTCCAATGCTCCTCAGGAGCAAGGTGAACAGACGTGACTTCGGTGGTGCACGACGATACGAGCGTGGGGGGGCGCGAGTTCCAGATAGTTTCCAACAAAACGGATACTTACACCAACGCACTCCTCGCCACTGGTATGCTTGCGTGGGTAAACGTGAGCAGAATGTCCCTGCAAACACTCACCACTCTGGGGATATTCTGGAGGGTGTAAGCCTCAGCGACGACGGCGCCAGGCGCAGCCATCGCTGGCAGTAGGCGTGATCGGTGTTGCGCTGTCGGTCCTCGCGTCATGCGTGGTCGACGCGGCATCCACCTGGGTATCGGCGGTGCTATCTACGGCGGCGCTATCCGCGACCGTACTGTCCACGGGCACGCCAGCATCCACCGTACTGTCCACGGGCACGCCAGCATCCACCGTGCTATCCACGGGCACGCCAGCATCCACCGTGCTATCCACGGGCGTGCCCACATCCACCATGCTGTCCACGGGCACGCCAGCATCCACCGTACTGTCCACGGGCGTGCCCACATCCACCGCGCTGTCCACGGGCACGCCAGCATCCACCGTACTGTCCACGGGCACGCCCACATCCACCGTGCTGTCCACGGGCACGCCCACATCCACCGTACTGTCCACGGGCGTCGATGCCAAGAGGCACACCACAAACCACATTCGAGGCGGGTGATTCGCAGTCAGCGTAGGTCGCCGTCACCTTGTAGCAATACGTCTGGCCGCCGGTGAGGCCGCTATCGCGATACGTGGTGACCTTGGCCAGGGTCGCCAGGAGCAGCGATTTGCCCGCTTGGTCGTAATAGAGCTTGTAGCCTGTGACCTGCGCATCGCCCGTGTGTTCATCGGCCCAGCCCACGCTAACCTCACCCACGCCCACGCTGACATTGGCGAGCATGGTGGGCGTGGGGGGATCGCAAGGCGGAGGCCCGCTAACGCCCACGGCGGCGCTGGCCATGGCAAAAGGCGCGGCGCCGGGCACGTCTTTGTTGAGGTCCCAGAGCTGCCACATGGTCTCGCCCCAGGCGCGCAGTTGGTCGAAGAAGGGGTCTGTCTGGGCGATATACGCCGCAGCGGGCAAGGTCTGCCGCGAGGGTGTGCCGGCGATCTGGTGCCGAAGAAATTCGATATATTCGCGGCTAGTCACCTGATAGTAGAGCACGACCTCTACACGGTCGGCGTTGACGGGCAAGGTCAACGAGACATCATCGTATCCGCCGGCGTATTCCGCCGCGCTGAAGTAGGTGGGCGCCGAGGCGCCTGCCCAGACGGCGTCCACCAAGCGCTGTGGGGCCGCGGCCACGTCGAAACCACGGGGCGGGATGCGGTTGTCCTTGTAGCGACCGTCCACCAGCAGAAAGTGAAAGGTCTTGCTCTCCCCCGTCACCGAGCTCGAAGGGTTCATCTCGTAAACCAGCTGGGAGATATGCTCCTCGGTGGAGAGCAAAGCCGGGCTGCTCGGCGAGAGGCTGGCATCGAGGCCGCACAGGGTGCCCACGGTAGCGTCATAAGGGTTGACCTCATGCACCAAGAGTCCGCCCTCGTAGGCGCGCACGTTGACGAACATGCGCCGCCCCTCGGGGAACCCAGAGATCAGCTTGTGGCCGGTCTGGTTCTGTACCTTGAAGCTGACGCTGCGCGTGGGCCCGTCGTAGACGAGATCGTTGATGCTCGCCGCCAGCTGCAGCTGTTGCTTGGCGCGCTCTACACCCGCGAGGAGCGCTACAGGGTCGATGCCTAGGCCCGCGCGCAGATCGAGCGTCAAGACCGTGGCCCCTTGGCCGAGGAGCTGCGCGTTGGTGGCGTTGTAGTTCGCCGAACCGCTGACGGCGCTGGCCAGCAGATGGGAGATGAAGATATTTCCACCGGTCAGATCGTGCAGCGGTTGGCCACTTTTGGGATGCTCGACGCTATCATCGGGCCGAAAGACGGCGCTGTTCTTGTCGGCGCCTGGGCCCGACACATCGCGCATATGACAATCCTGGCAGCTGGCGATGGCGTTGCCGGGCTGCGAGGTGGTGAAGACGGTGGGGGCGAAGGGGCCGATGCCCGTGGCGCCCCCCTGGCGACCGTAGGCCGAGAGCATGAACTCGGAGAAGGTGCGCTCGAGGTGATAGTAGCTGTGGGGCGCTTGCGACTCGCTGGGCAGCACCGTCGTGCCGTCTCCTGGCGCCAGATCGATATGCGCCAGGTTGGCCAAGGGCGCGTTGGAGATATCGTGGCAGGTGCCACAGAAATAGCGGCTCTTGTGATAGCGGCTGTAGAGCACGGAGTGTTTGGCCCCGGGGTCGGCGAAGGAGGCGCGCTTGGGGGCGGAGGTGACGTAATAGAAGTGGCCACCCGTGGCCTCGGTATAACCCGCTTCACGGGGCACGTTGTTGGTGTAGAAGTCGTTGCCATTGAAGTAGGTGATAGCGCTGGCCTGCTGCGCGTCGTCGGCGTAGGTGGCGGCGGCGGCGGCGGCCGATGGCGTCGCGCTAGCGTTGCTCTCGTCCCAATAGCCGAGCCAGTCGCTGCCCTCGCGCGTGCCGTTGCGGGTGGTCTCGAAGTGCGGATCGAAGAGCTTGTGGCAGGCGTCGCATTGCACGCCATCGAAGTCGCCGCCTGTCATGGCCGAGGCGTTGGTGGGATCCGAGCGCCCCGCCAGCCACCCCTGAGGGAAGTGGCAGCGTTCGCAAAGGTCGGTGGCGTTGGGGCGCCCCACGGCCCACATAGAGTCTTGGACCGCCACGGTCATGGCGGTCCAGAAGAGCGGGTCGCGACCGGCCTGGGCCATCATGGAGCCCTGCCAGTTGAAGGCTGGCTCCACCTGCGGGTTGTAGCCCCCATGGCAACTCACACATTGTTTGGCATCCTCGAGGCTCGCCTGGCCAGGCTGGGTGCCTGGCAGACGAATCAAGGGGTCGAGGGTCGTCGCCAGGCCCTGCCTCTTGCTGCCCACTTGCTGCGCCTGCTCCGAGCGACAGCCTATGTTCGCCATGAGCAGGGCGAAGCCCACACTCAGCCCCCATTTGCGGCACGTCATCGCCAACCTCCTAAGTTATGGAATGACGCCATTGTAGATCCAACTCATGGATCTAGGCCCAACCTTTTTTGTCTAAGCTCACAGGCGAAGCTATGCTCGCAGAGGGCAACTATGCCGCGACAAAGGTGAAGTATGCACTATGACGATATCCAGCGTGCCGCCGAGTTTCTTGGCCAACGCATCACACCCCGTAAACCCCGCGTGGGGCTGATCCTCGGCTCCGGCCTCGGCGCCTTCGCCGACTCTCTCGATGACGCCCAGGGCGTGCCCTATGACACCATCCCTGGCTTCGCCCAGAGCACCGTCAAGGGCCACGCCGGGCGCTTCGTCGCTGGCAAGAGCGCAGGCATGGACGTGCTGGCGATGCAGGGGCGGGTTCACCTCTATGAGGGGCTGCCCCTCGAGCAGGTGGTCTTGCCAGCCCGCGCCATGGTCAAGCTCGGCTGCGAGGTGCTGGTAATCACCAACGCCGCTGGCGGGATCAGCGAGGGGATGACGCCTGGCGAGTTGGTGCTGATCAGCGACCACCTCAACCTCCAGGGCCAAAACCCGCTCACAGGCGAAAACGACGAGCGTCTTGGCACGCGCTTCCCCGACATGACCGAAGCCTACGCACCCGCCCTGCGCGAGCTGGCGCAGAAGGTTGGCGCGAGCCAGGGGTTGAGCTTGCGACAAGGCGTCTACGCGGGGCTCTTGGGCCCCTCCTACGAGACCCCCGCTGAGATCCGCATGCTGCGCGCCATGGGCGCCGATCTAGCGGGCATGTCTACGGTGTCGGAGGTGATCGCCGTCCATCATATGGGCGCTCGCGCGTTGGGCATCTCCTGCGTCACCAACCTCGCCGCCGGCTTGGGCGGCAAGCTCACTCACGATGAGGTCAAAGCGACCGCCGAAGAGGTCAAGCCGCGCTTCATCAAGCTGCTCGAGGGCATCCTCGCGGCGTTGCGAGAGGAGCTTGCATGAAGCGCCCATCACGCGCCGCCCTCTTCGAGGAGCTCACCGCCGCCGCGCTCTGCGCACAAAAACACGCCTACGCGCCCTACTCGCGCTTCCGCGTGGGCAGCGCCGTCTGGGCGCTCAATACCAAGAGCGGCGAGGAGCGCCTCTTTGCTGGCGCCAACGTCGAGAACGCCTCCTTTGGCCTGGCCCTCTGCGCCGAGCGTAATGCCATCGCGTCTGCCATCAGTGAGGGCTTTCGTGAGCTCAAGGCCATCGCCATCGCCACCGGCAGCCAACCTCCCGGTTCGCCCTGCGGGCTCTGCCTGCAAACCATGGTGGAGTTCGCGGTGGACCTCGACGTGATCTTGCTCAACACCCATGGAGATCGTCACAAGACCAAGCTCAGCCAGTTGATCAAGCGCCCCTTCCGCTGGAAAGGCGCTGGGACAGAACGTGACGCACGATGAGTGAGATCAAACCTCTGGGTGACTACATCGACGGGCGCTTCGTCAAGCGTCGCCAAGCCCACGGCACGCTGATCTCTCGCGACCCTTGTCATTCCAAGCAACTCGTCGGCGAATTCCCGCGCTACGACGAGGCCCTGCCAGAGGCCCTGAGCGCTGCCCGCGCGGCGTTCGGGCAGTGGTCCAAGGCCTCCCTCGATGAGCGCATCGCGCCCATCCGCAAGCTGCGTGCGCAGCTGCAAAACCGCGGTGAAGATCTCGCCCAGCTCACGGCGCGGGAGACGGGGCGCCCGCTCTGGGACGCGCGCGAAGATGTGGTCACCATGCGCCAGCAGCTCGACGTCATCGTGCGCCACGGGTTGGCCGAGATCGAGCTCCAAGGGCCACCACCCCAGCGCACCGAGGTCTCCTTTCACCCACGCGGCGTCGTCGCCGTGATCGCGCCCTGCTCTCAACCCGCGCTGCTGCTGCACCTCGACACCATCGCTGCCCTCACCGTAGGCTGCACCGTCGTCTGCAAGCCCTCGCCCCTAACCCCCGCCCTCGGTCAGCTCTACGCCGAGCTGATCCATGAGGCGGACTTCCCGCGGGGTGTCTTCAACCTCGTCCAGGGCGACGATGAGTGCGGGCAACACCTCGCCAGCGATGCCAACGTCGACGTTGTGCTCTTCTCAGGCAGCCACCAGAGCGCTCGCGCTCTGCGCGACGCGGTCATCGCCGATTCCGAGCGCTGGCCCCTGCTGCGCCTGCATAGCTCCGCCCTGCCGGGCGCCCTCGTGCTCGACGACGCAGACCTCGATCAGGCCACGAGCGCCATCGTCATCGGCGCCTGCGCCAGCAACGGCCTGCGTTGCACCAACACGCACATCGTGGTGGCTCAGCAGCGCATCGCCGCCCGGCTCCAAGATCAGCTCCTCGCCACCCTCTCGCGCATCAACACCGGAGAGAGCATGAGGGCGGACACCTTCCTCGGTCCGCTGCCCAGCGAAGACCACCTCAAACGTTTCGAAGCTGGACTCACGCGCCTACGAAGCCAGAGCGACGAGCTGCTCTTGGGGGGACGACACGAGCAACGCGGTGACCAGGGCCACTACATCACCCCCGCGCTCTTCAGGGTCGATGCGGGCACCCTGCGCGCGCTCTCGAGAGACGAAATCCTCGGCCCTGTGCTCCTCTTCGCCACCGTTGACGACGCCGACGAGGGCGCAAAACTATTGGCCCATGCCCACCGGCAGCTCTGTCATAGCGTCTTCACTCACGATCCCGACGTCCTGGCACAGATGCACCTGGCAGCCCCTGGAAGCGTGCTCTTGATCAACCAGCCCACCACGCGCTGGCTGGGTGACCTGCCCCTCGAACCCCATCAACCTTTGGGTGGAAGCCTGGCCCATGGGTCACTCACCGCGCGCTCCCTCGTAGAGCCCTCGGTGCTCGTGGAAAACGACAGCGCCTTCGACGCGACGACGCTGCCACCAGGGATTCCGCGGCCGGTGTAGCATTGGCGTAACCATTGATGGCTGCTCAGGGTGCGAGCAAAAAGGCCTTTCCTTCATAGGCCGCCGCCCAGACCACATGGTCTCCGAAGCCCCAGAGTCCATAAATATGGTCAAAAACTGCCACATCGAGCTCAATGTGCCATTGCGTGCCGTCGTAGCGTCGCACCTGGTTGATAGCGCCGTCGCCTACCCAGACGTCCCCGCCTGGCGCCAGCCAGAGCGCCCATACGAGAAGTTCGCCGGGGGCGCCCCGGGCCTCGAAGGTGGACCCCGTCCACTGGTAGACGTCGGCCCGATGCCCGGTGACCCACACATCGGTGGTGCCACGACCTCTGATGGCGGAGAGAGTTGCAAGGCCAGGAGCCGTCCAGACCGTCTGCCAGTTGGCGCCATCAAAGTGGTAAACGGGGCCATCATTTCCCGCCACCCAGACATTGGTGTCACTCGACGCCCAAACGGAGAACAGAGCGTCTACCTCTGTGTGTACCACCTGCCACTGACCATCGGCGCTGCGGTAGAGCACGTCTTCGCCTCCTACAGCCCATGCCGTCAGTGAACTCGTCGCCCACACGCCATGGAGCAGGGCGCTCGTGGGCGAGGTCTCGACCTGCCACACCAGGCCATTCCAGCGCATGATCGTGCCGCTCCCGCCCACCACGTACGCCGCGTCGGCGGCCACACCATGGATCCCATAGAACGAGGCGGCGACCTGACCTGAATGGGTGTGGTCCACCCCAAGGGGCGTTCGACGGATCAGCGCGCCCCTCGTGCCACAAAACCACAGGTCATCGGGGTTCGCGCCCCAAACCCCGTTGAGGCGCTCGGTGGTTCCCAGATCGATGGTTTCCCAACGCTCGGAGGGGTCAGCGTCGAAGAGCCAAGCGTCCACCGGCCCGGAGCCGTCCTGCGTCGAGTCTGGGGCCGCTGCGTCTAGATGCGTAGCTGCGCCATCTGGACCCGTGGAATCTGGACCCGTGGAATCTGGACCAGTGGAATCTGGACCCGTGGAATCTTGCGCAGTGGAATCTTGCGCAGTGGAATCTGACCCAGCTAGACGCTCAGCGCTCAGCTGAACGTCGACCGGGCCGTCCGCTCCTGCCTCTTGCGTGTCGTGACTTTCACCCCAGAAACCAAAACGTACGCACGAGGTGAAGAGCACGCTCGAGAGTGAGAGCACGATCACGCTCTTAAGTGGGGTGTTCATCGAGCCTCGCATGCATAGCCTCGCCACCAAGTATACCAATGGGTCGAGAGCGGAGGAAAGTTGCTTCTAGAACCGTTGTGCACCGCCACCGATGATGATTGTCAGCAGGAAGCCACAATGCGACCATAGCGGGAGGGGGGAACACGTGGACGATACCAGACCACATACGGCTCATCAAATTCAGGCAACTCGAGCGGTTGATGCAGACCGCGTCCGTCTGCTCTGCACCCAGGCGTGGATTGGCTCCGTCGCCAATATCGCCACAGCTCTCATCGCCTTCTTCCTCACGCTCTCCGCGATGGAGTCCGTGCTCATCGGCGCGCTACCCTATGCTGGCGTGGTGTTCGTCTATCTCGCCCGTCTGTTCCATGTCGGCCTTCATCAGCCACCTCAAGACGACGAGATACCCAAGTGGCGCCACTACATGTTCTTCTCCTCCCTCCTCGCCGGCATCCTTTGGGGCTCTGTGGGCTGCTTGGTGTTGCCCCAGGTCGACCTCCCTCGACAACTCCTCTTGGTGCTCATCGGCAGTGGTGTGAGCGCCGGTGCGGTCTCTACGTTGGCACCGGTCTATCCTGTCTTTCTCGCTTTCACCCTGCCGATCTTTGGTGGCCTCACAGCCGGCTACCTCTATGCGGGCATCTTCCAACCCTATGGCGTGGGCGCTCTGATTCTGGTCTTCGCGGCGCTGGTGATGAAGACGGGGCGCCATCAAGAGACGAGCATCGCGCGTGCCCTATGGTTTTCGCGCGAAAAGGACGCCTTGGTGCTTGACCTAACAGAAGCCCGCGCCCAGGCCGAAGAAGCCCGCGCCCTGGCCGAAGAAGCACAGCATGAGGCCGAGATGGCTAGCGCCGCCAAGAGCACCTTCTTGGCGAAAATGAGCCACGAGCTGCGCACACCCCTACATGGCGTGCTTGGCATGATCGAGCTGCTCAGGGTGAGCTCCATGCCCACGAAAGAACGGGAGTTCGCAGACACCGCCCACGCCTCCGGGCAAACGCTGCTGGCAATCCTCGACGATTTGCTCGACCTGGCAAAGATCGAAGCTCAAAAGGTGGAGCTCGAACACACATCTTTCTCCCTCAGCCAGCTCATGGACGAGGTCTGCGCGCTCTTCGAGTTGCAAGCCACGGCCAAAGGTTTGGTGCTGCATAGAGACCTGCCCGCGGACCTCCCCGACGCCGTGCTAGGGGACGGCGCGCGCTTGAGGCAGGTGCTGGTCAACTTGCTGGCCAACGCTGTGAAGTTTACCGAGCAGGGCAGCATCACCGTGATGGTGAAGCGTGACCACCAGCGCCCAGTCAACGCTCTCACCTTCACGGTGCGTGACACCGGTATCGGCGTGGCCCATGACGCAAAAGCTCAACTTTTCGATGCCTTCCAGCAAGCGGATAATACCGTCTCCCGGCGCTATGGTGGCACAGGGCTGGGGCTCGCCATCGCCCACCAAATTGTCTCGTTGATGGGCGGAGAGCTGCAACTTAAGAGCGAGGATGGGCAGGGCAGCGAGTTCACCTTCTGTGTCGAATTGCCTCCCGTCCATCAAGCCAGCAGTGCCTGTGAGCGCAGACCACCGTCCATCGAGAGCGCTCCCCTTTCTCTGCGTGAGGACGCGACGATTTTAATCGTCGATGACAACTCTATCAACCGCGCGGTGGCCAAAGAGATGGTCACTCACCTGGGACACGAAGCGGTGCTCGCTGAGTCTGGTGCAGAGGCGATAAAATGGATGAAGCGCAGGGCCTTCGCCCTCGTGCTGATGGACTGCGAAATGCCCGAGATGAGCGGGCTCGAAGCGGCGCAAGCCATCAACCTCCTCATGCTAAAGACACCCGCGGGGCGAAAGCTCCCCATCGTGGCGCTCACGGCCCACGCCATAGAGACCCACGCCGAGAAGTGCCGAGAGGCGGGCATGTGTGATGTATTAACCAAGCCTGTCAGTCTCGCCGAGCTAGAGCAATGTCTGGTGCGCTGGTGTCCCACGACATCGTAGGGTTGTGATGCACAAGGGGTGACAGATCGCGTGGGGTACCGCGTCCTGATGGAACCGCTGGTGCCCTTCAACCTAACCTTGTTACCATGGGGCTATGGCAGTGTTTGATGCTCTGAGCCGAAGCTTGCTGCTTGTGGCACCGCTCCTGGGCGTTGCGGTGACGGCCTCTGGCTGTTGCCGTATGGGTTTCGATGCGTTGTCCCGAACCGAGCATCGCGATGCTGGCGCCGACACAAACGATGGCATGGCCACCGACGGCACGGGCACCGACGGCACCAGCGCCGATGGTACAGCCGACGGCACAGCCGACGGCACAGCCGGCACCACCGACAGTGGGCCTATCGCAGCCTTTTGTACCGACGACAACTGGTGCCAGATCAACCCTCTGCCATTTGGGAACTTCATACGCGACATGTGGGGCAGCGGGCCCGCGGACATCTGGGGCGTGGGTGTTGGGGGCACCATCGTGAGATGGAACGGCTTGGCCTGGTCCCGAGTCTCGAGCCCCACCACGACGACGCTCAGTGGGGTGTGGGGTAGCGGGCCCTCGGATGTCTGGGCCGTGGGCCTCACGGGCACCATTGTGAGATGGAACGGCTCGTCCTGGTCGCAGGTCTCGAGCCCCCTCACGAAGAGCCTGCGTGCTGTGTGGGGCAGCGGGCCCTCAGATGTTTGGGTCGTGGGCCCCGAGGGCGCCATCCTCAGGTGGGATGGCTCGGCCTGGTCAACGGTGTCGAGCAACACCCTGAACTCTCTCCATGCAGTGTGGGGCAGTGGCCCCTCGGATATCTGGGCCGTGGGCACTAGGGGCACCACCGTGAGGTGGGACGGGTCGTCTTGGTCTGGGGTCTCGAACCCCGCCACGGATTTCCTGATGGGCGTGTGGGGAAGCGGACCCTCAGATGTTTGGGCCGTGGGTGACACGGGCATGATCATGAGATGGAACGGCTCGGCCTGGCTCCAAGTCTCGAGCCCCACTACCAGCGACCTACGCGGCGTGTGGGGCAGCGGTTCAGATATCTGGGCTATGGGCGACAGGGGCACCGTCGTGAGGTGGAACGGCTTAGCGTGGGACCAGGTCTCGAGCCAAGCCACCCATTCTCTGCGTGGCGTGTGGGGCAGCGGCTCAGATGTCTGGGCCGTGGGCCTCACGGGCACCATTGTGAGATGGAACGGCTCGTCCTGGTCGCAGGTCTCGAGCCCCCTCACGAAG
>JAFCZD010000187.1 GCA_019314525.1 Deltaproteobacteria bacterium | reverse complement strand
AGGTGCCGGAGCAGCAGGTGCCGGAGCAGCAGGTGCCGGAGCAGCAGGTGCCGGAGCAGCAGGTGCCGGAGCAGCAGGTGCCGGAGCAGCAGGTGCCGGAGCAGCAGGTGCCGGTGCAGCAGGTGCCGGTGCAGCAGGTGCCGGAGCAGCAGGTGCCGGAGCAGCAGGTGCCGGAGCAGCAGGTGCCGGAGCAGCAGGTGCCGGAGCAGCAGGTGCCGGAGCAGCAGGTGCCGGTGCAGGTGTGGGCTTGCCAGAGATGCCCAAAGCCTGTTCGAACTCCTTGACGTTTCTTCGGGCTCGGGATGCTTTGGCGCTGTTGGGGTGTGTGCGCACGAAGGCTTTGAAATAGTCCAGAGCCTTGCGTTTGTTGCCAAGAGATTTGTAGACCTCAGCCATTCCGAGCATGGCGTCAGGTTGGGTAGCAGAGATGGCCAGCGCCTGGCGAAAACGTGAGCGCGCAGTGGAGAAGCGCTGTACGTCCATCTCACAATAGCCAAGCCCCACCAACGCTTCGACCCCTCGCTTGTTACGCTCAAGGGCCTTTTCATAGTAGCGCAGCGCCTTGCCCGAGCGGCCATACTCGCTCGCTTTGTCGCCTGCCTTGATCAACGCGCCGTAGCTGGTGGGGAAGGTGAAGGGCACGTTCTTTCCCTTGGGTGGTGAGGTGCTGACAGATCCTGCGTCTGGAGCGGCCTGAGCCACAGGGCCTGCATCTGGCCTTGTGTTCTCGTCAGTGCTCTTTGGCTCATGGGCCTCCGCGTTGATGCGTCCTAGGAGCTTGCGTGCCAGGGCGTGTTTGGCGTTGGCGGCCAACACTGTGTCCGCTTGTTGTTGCGCCTCGGTGTAGCGTCCGGCGTGGAGGTGAATCATGCCCAAAGCAAAATTGGCTCGCACCAAGATCTGCTTGGAGAAGGCCCGCGTCTTGAGGATCGCTGTTTTGAGCAGCTTGATGGCGCGGCTTGCGTCTCCTTGGCTCGCGACGAGCATGCCCTCAACGTAGAAGGACTCGGGGTCGTCAGGGGCTGTGCTGTGCACCTTCACCAGGAGGGCGGCCACGTCGCTTTTTCCTTGCAGCCGATGCAAATCAGCCACAGCGCGGTGTACCTCGGCACGCTCCGATTTGCTGACGAGGGCGGCGCGAATATGCACTTGAGCCACTTTTAATTTGCCCTCGGCTTCTTCTTTCAGGGCGCTGGCTCGCAAGCGGGATGCCTTGGCGAGCTCGCCGAGTTGGTGTGCCCGCTCGGCTTTTTGTGCCTGGTTACGAGCTGGTGGGCGCTTTGCCCTCGGCGCCCTCTTCAACGCCTTGAGGATAGTCGCTGCCTCACGCTCGGCCGCGCTCGCTTCTCGCTCTAGCAGCGCAGCATCATCTCGCAGG
The DNA here is from genome assembly GCA_019314525.1 of Deltaproteobacteria bacterium. Taxonomy (GTDB): domain Bacteria; phylum Myxococcota_A; class Polyangia; genus JAFCZD01. Next base: position 8,570 of record JAFCZD010000187.1, on the reverse strand, counting down.
TGTTGAGCCCAGGTGGTGTAGACCTCAGCCCGCGCCGCTCGCGCCAGAGCGCTCTCTTTGGGGGCCTTCGCGAATTCCCGTTCTGCGGCTGCCAGGCTGATAACATCGTTTCGTAAGAAGAGTTCGCGCCCCTTGGCATACGCTTCGCTAACCTGCTCTTTGCCCGTCAAGCTGGAAAAGATCCCCTTGATAGCTTCTGGCTTCACCACCGCGAAGCTCGCGGCGCCTGCCACGAGGAGCACGACGCTGATGATACCAAGGACTTTGCCCATGCTTCGGCGGGGCAACACCTCGTCGTCATCATCCACTGTGGCGCTCACACGAACGCCACCACCTTCCCACGCTGCGCGCTCGCCCACCTCGTCGAAGCGCATGGTGGAGTTGGCGAAAGCCGGCTCTGCGTCATCCGCTCGCCCAGCATCATCCAGCCCAGCGTCATCCAGCCCAGCGTCATCCAGCCCAGCGTCTCCAGCTGTGTATTCTTCGGCGCGCCCCGCTGGCCCGCTGCGCTGCTTGTCGTTGGCGGTGAGTGATTTGGCCGCGTGCACCACCTCGAAAAACGAGGTCAGCTCGGCGATATCGCCCAGTCGCTTCCAGGTATCGCCTTTGCGCGAGATTTGGTCGTTCGCTGTGGCCTTATGCTCGATGATCCACTGTTGCAGGGTGGTCAGCTCGCGGAAGCGCAAGACCTCGCCATCCGCTTTGCGGATCATCCACAGCTTGGAGTCGTTCTGGTTGAGGTTGCTCTCGGCTGGAGGCGTCGACGCCTGCTTTCGCCGCACCTTGAAGGTGTAGGAGCAATTGGTGCACTTGACGGTTACGCCCGCGTCGGTCACGCGATCGTCGTCAAACTCATATTCGGTATGGCACTCGGGACAGATGATATCCATCTGCTCAAAATCTCGTCTCTTTTTCCAGCTCAGTCTATCCCTCTCGCTTGAGGTCTGCAAGAACTGGAGCATTATCTTCAGCGACCCTTAGCTATTTGCGAGACGTTTTTCGGTGGCACAGCCCCTTGGCGTCCGCTATGCGATTCATAGGAGATGCTATGAAAACGACCTTGGCGGCGATCTTGGCGGGCCTGGTGGCTTGCAGTCCTCTGGCCCAGGGCCCCAAGCCCGTGACATTCCGCCCTGCAGCGCAGTCCAAGGCGGGAGGGGCGAAGCCGGCAGATGTCAGCGGTGCGGGGGCGAAGGTGACGATGTACCTGATGTCCAAATGCCCCTATGGCGTCGTGGCGCTCGAAGGCATGCGCAAGGCTGTGGGCCTGCTTGGGGGCAAGGTGGAGCTGGAGCTCAACTACATCGCCTCCGAGCAGGGGGGGAAGTGGCGCTCGTTGCATGGCGAAGCGGAGATCGTGGGAAATATCCAGCAGCTTTGTGCCCACGAGGTAGCTCCGGCCAAATGGCTCGCTTTTGTTGGCTGCGTCAACGCGGGCTGGCAGACGATCCCGCTCAATGGTCCAAGCTGCGCACAAGAGGTTGGGCTTGACGCCAAGAGGTTCCAATCCTGCGTCGCAGGACCGCGCGGCAGAACGCTATTGCGCGCGTCGGCGCTGCGTGCCGAAGCTGCTGGCGCGGTAGGCAGTCCTACCATTTTCATCGCCGGGCGGGCCTATGAAGGTGGGCGTGGCCCTTTGGATTTTGCGCGGGAGATCTGCTCACGTTCCAGGGATATGATGTCTGTTGCGTGCGCCAAGCTGCCCCAGCCCGTGCGTGTTGAGGCCATCGTGCTCCACGACTCACGCTGCAAGCGCAAGAGCTGCGTCGAGTTCGGGCCGAACCTCTCGGAGATGCTGCGCAGGCGTTTGCTGCCTGGCGTCAAGGTGCGCCAAGTTGAATATCAGAGCCCCGAGGGCAGGAAGCTCTACACCGAGCTTGGGCTCCGGCATTTGCCTGCGTGGATCATCGACAAGCGCGTGAAGAAGGCACGCAACTATGATCAAATCGCTCGCTGGATTGTTCCAGCGGGAGACCAACTGGTGCTGCGTGTGCCCGCCGATTTCGATCCCACGGCGGAGATCTGCGACAACGACGTTGATGACACCAACAACGGCAGGGTGGATTGCAAAGATCCAGGTTGTGCAAACTTCCTCGGTTGCCGCGCGCTGAAAAAGCAGCACCTCTCTGTCTTCGTGATGTCCCAGTGCCCCTATGGCGTGCGTGCGTTGGACGCGATGAAGGACGTCATCGCTAACTTTGGCGAGAAGTTGAGCTTTGAGGTGCATTACATCGCTCAGCTCGACGCCAAGAAGGAGAGCGGCTTTGACGCGCTGCATGGCGACGAGGAAGCTTACGAGAATATGCGTCAGCTTTGCGCGAAGAAGCACTATCCACGCAACCATCAGTACCTGAAATACATCTGGTGCCGCAACGCAGACATCACCTCCAAGGACTGGAAGGCCTGCGCCAAGGGTGGCATCTCCGCGCGAAAAATTGAGCGTTGCATGAAGAGCGGCGAGGGCAAGAAGCTCTTGGCAAAGGATGTGGTGATGGCCAAGAACCTCCAGATCAACGCTAGCCCGACGTGGATCGCCAACAATCGCCACAAATTCTTGGGCGTCACCCCAGAGGCGATCAGGCGCCATGTTTGTGCTCAGAACAAGGGCCTGGCTGGCTGCGAAAAGAAGCTGAGCGACAAGACCGACGTGCCCCTAGGTGGGGCGTGTGGGAAGTAGGCCGCTTGAGAGCGATCTACCGAGCAAAACGCGCTTTATCCACAGCTATCCCGCCGGCACGTCAGCACAAAAAGGTGGGTCGAAGTGCACCTTCAGCTTGGCCTCTGGGAAGCGCTCTTGTACTGCCTTGGCGAGGCGTGTGGTGTGCGCGGCTTTTTGTGCGTCGCTCAGCTCTTCACGCGTGGTGATGTCCAGGGCTACGCAGAGGCAGTCGTGATCATCGTGGCTCAGCCGCAGGTCGTGGAAGCTCTCACAACCGTCCATCGTCTTCAGCTCGCTGTTGAGCACTTCAGCCACCACGGGGGAGGCAAAGTGCTTGGCGCCTGCGGGGTCGATATGCACCGTCACGTGGGCGTTGAGTGCGGCAGCGAGGGCCTCTTCCACCTCATGGCTGATGGCGTGGGCCTCGACGATATTGCGCTCGCGCGCCACCTGGATATGCAGGGAGAGCACCGCTCGCGCGCCATAGCGCTGCATGACGATTTCGTGCACGTCGAGCACACCATGAACCTTATGAGCTGAGTCCGAGATTTGGCGCAGGACCTCCTCCGAGGGGGCCTCACCGATCAATGGATTGGCGGCGCGGACGACGATTTGCACCGCGGTGAAGCCGATGAGCAGCGCTACCAAGATCCCCACGACCCCGTCGATCCAAACCATACCAAAACGGGCGAAGACGAAGGCGACCACCACCAAGAGGGTGGCGAAGACGTCACTGCGGTGGTGCCACGCGTCGGCCTCCAGCGCGTCGGAGTCGATGAGCTTGCCTAGGTCGAAAGAGAAGCGCGCGAGCAGCTCCTTCAATAAGGCTGTAAACGCGATGACGCCGATCAACCAAGAGGGCGCGTTGATGGCCGTGGGGGTGAGCAAGCGCGTGATGGCCGCGTGTCCCAACTCAAAGGCGGCTACGCCGAGGAGCACGCCAATGATCAGGCCTGCGATGGACTCGATGCGCCCGTGGCCAAAGGGGTGGTCTGCGTCAGCGGGTTTTCGAGAGAGGCGGAAGCCCACGATGACCACCAACGAAGTCAGGGAGTCGGCGAGGGTGTGGAAGGTGTCAGCGAGCAGCGAGAGGCTGCCCGAGAGCCAGGCCAACACACCCTTGATCATCGCCAAGAGGATATTGATCGCCAGGCTGGACCAGCCCTCGAGCAGGCCCACACGAGCACGTGCGGCTTCGTTCCGCGGGTTGTCAGCGCCAGGATAGAGGCGCAGGGCCAAGCGTTGAAAGAGGGTTGGGCGCATGATTTGCTTTCCAGACTCCATCATAGCGCAAGCGCGGCGGGGTGCTACACGTTCGGTGGGGGTAAGTCGCGAAGCATTGCACCCACGTGGTGCGCGGCGTAGAAAGACCTCAGGGCAAAGGAGCGTGACCGACGTGACGAGGTTGGAGGTGGGCCAGGAGCGCTTGCGAGGCATCATCGAGGAGCTGGGCTCTTTGAGCGTCGCCTTCTCCGGGGGCGTTGACTCGAGTTGTCTTCTGTTTTTTGCCGCCCGCTACGCCCCAGGGCGCGTGGTGGGGCTGCATGGTGAGACAGAGCTTCTGCACCCAGTCGATCGTGAGGCTCTTGACCACTTGCGGCGAGATCTGTCCCAGGCGGGAGGTGCGACGCCGGAGGTCGAGATCCTGAGACACCACGCCCTCGAGGTGCCAGCGGTGCGCAATAACGCGCGGGATCGTTGCTACCATTGCAAAAAGGCGATCTTTGGCCTGCTGCAGGCACGCGTGGAGGAGGGAAGCCTCGGCGTGCTCTGTGAAGGCAGTCATCTTGATGACCTCGGGGAGCATCGACCTGGACATCGAGCCCTCAAAGAGCTGGGTGTGCGCTCGCCCTTCGTCGAGGCGGGTTTGGGAAAGGCCGAGGTTCGGGCTCTGGCGCGCGAGCTCGGTCTGAGCGTGGCTGAGCGTCCAGCGACGGCGTGCCTCGCCACGCGCGTGCCCTACGATACCCTCTTGGAGCCGGCGCGCTTGCGACGCATTGGCGTGGCAGAGATGGCGTTGCTCGCGCGGGGCTACACTCCCTTGCGGCTGCGGGACCATGGCGAGCTCGTGCGCATCGAGCTCTCTGCTGCGCAGCTGCCCCAGGCCCTCGACGAGCGTGAGGCGCTGGTGGTACTCCTTCGCGAGCAGGGCTGGCAGCATGTGACCTTGGACCTCGTGGGATTTCGCAGCGGGTGCTTCGATGAGGCCGGTGCCGATCAGGCTAGGAGTGGAGATGGAAGATAAGTTGAAGGCGCTCTTCGAGCGCGTCGCCCAAGGAGAGTTGAGCTCAGAGCAGGCTGCGGATGCCTTCACTACCGAGCTGCGCGCTGCCGATGGCATCGTCGATCTTGGTTTTGCTCAGCTCGACATCGACCGCTCACGACGCACGGGCGTTTCAGAGGTGATCTTCGCTTCGGGCAAGACCACCGAGCAGCTCCTTGCCTTGATAGACGTGTGCTTGCAGCGAGAGGGGCGCGTCTTGGCGACCCGCGTGAGCGAAGCCCAGGCCGAAGCGGTTTGTGCACGCTTCCCCACGGTGACCTACAACACTCTGGGGCGCATCCTGCGCGCTGGAGCCCAGCCCAATGCAAGCCCAGGGCGGGTTGCCGTGCTCACCGCTGGCACCTCTGATCAGAACGTCGGCGAGGAGGCCGCTGAAGTGCTGAGCTACCTTGGGCATGAGGTCGATCGCATCTTCGACGTGGGGGTGGCGGGCATCCATCGCCTCTTTCACGCTCTCGAGCGCATCCGTGAGGCCCACGCCCTCGTGGTCGCCGCTGGCATGGAGGGCGCGTTGCCCTCGGTGGTGGCCGGCTTGGTGTCGTGTCCGGTGATCGCTGTGCCAACCTCCGTGGGGTATGGTGCCAGCTTTGGCGGGCTCTCCGCGCTGCTCGCGATGCTCAACGCGTGCGCACCAGGCATCGGTGTTGTCAACATCGACAACGGCTTCGGTGCGGCGATGCTGGCCCACCGCGTGGCGAGCGCTCGGGGGGAATCATGAGCCGCACGATCTATCTCGACTGTGTGGGTGGGCTTGCTGGCGATATGCTGCTCGCGGCCTTGATCGATGTGGGCGCTGACGCCTCCCGCTTGCACGCGCTGCCAGCTCGCCTGGGCTTTGATGATGTGCGCATCGAGATCGAAGCGGGGCGTAGTGGTGGTTTCGCCGCGCGGCGTGTGAAGGTCCTCTTCGACGCCAAGGCTCACCTACGTCATCGAGGACCGCGCGAGATTGCTGAGCTGATCGGCCAGGCTGGTCTCGACGAGGAGGTGGCGCGTTGGGCGTTGGCGATCTTTGAAGAGCTGGCGCGCGCCGAGGCCGCGGTACATGGCGCGGATATTCAAGAGGTGCACTTCCACGAGGTGGGTGCCGTGGATGCCTTGGTGGACATCGTGGGTGTCTGCGAGCTCTTGGCGTCCCTCGACGTGGAGCGTGTGATCTGCAGCACGTTGCCCATGGGGCGCGGTTTCGTCGACTGTGCTCATGGGCGCTTACCGCTCCCTGCGCCTGCGGTGGCGGCTATGCTCGAAGGGGTTCCCGTGCGCGACGCGGGCATCGAAGGGGAGACCGTCACACCCACAGGCCTCGCAGTGGTGCGTGGGTTGGGCGCGAGCTTTGGGCCCATGCCCTCGCTGCATGTCCGCGCCATGGGCGTGGGCGCTGGTACGCGCGAAAACCCAGGCGAGCTCAATATTCTGCGCGTTTTCGTCGGGGATATCGCGGCGAAATCGACGGATTCCTCAAGGGCAGCTGACTCTTCCGACGTGCAGCTGATGGTGGAGACCACCCTCGACGATCTCGACCCGCGCCTGCTGCCTGAGCTGCTCGAGCGCATCATGGAGGCGGGCGCCCTCGACGTGCATGTGGCGCCGGTGATCACCAAGAAGGGGCGTGCTGCGCAGCTGGTACGGGCTTTGACCAGGGTGGAGACCAAGGAGGCTGTCGTCAGCGCTTTTTACAGGCACTCCACCACGCTGGGCTTGCGTCTCTTCGAGGTGGAAAAGCGCAGCCTCGCGCGACGCAGCGAGAAGGTGCAGACATGTTTCGGTGAGGCGGAGGTCAAGGTCGCCCTTGAGGGTGGAGAGCCTCTGCGCTGCCGTGCAGAGTATGAGGTTTGCGTAGGTTTGGCGCGGCAGGCAGGCGTGTCGGTGATGGAGGTCATCGCCGCCGCCGAGGCGGCCTGGATGGGTGAGTGATCTCGTCTTCTTTCCTCCATTCACGCAACTTTTCCCGCCCCCTGCCGATAAGGCCTCCACAGGAGGTCCACCTTGCAGAACATCACCCGCCGAAACTTCGTCGATCGTTTGGCTCAGGCAGCACCGATCAACATCAATGAAGTCAATGATCCTGCCCGTGAAGCGCTTGAAAAGGCTGGCGTCGACGCTCAGGCACTACGACGTGCGGCTGGAGCCGATGGACAGATCCGTGGTCGCACGGAGTTGAGGCGTCTATTCACCTCCCTTGACCGGGCTGATAGCGATGGGTCACGCCGCAGCGTCATGACACACGGTGACGATGGCCAGCCCACGCGTACGGGTAAGGCCTGCGTCGCCCTCCTCAAGCTGGCTGCTGCTCAGGGCGCCAAGGCCAGTCAGCGTGGCATTCTCCATGTCCACATGCGCTCTTCTGCCAGGGTAGAGGCTGAGGTGTTGAGGCGCGAGAATCGGCCGGCGGCCGGTGGAGTGAAGGTGCTCGCCGGTGCGGTCTCGCGACAGGTTGTGGTTAGCGGTGAGGCTCACAATACCCGCACAGCATCAGGCCTCTCCAAGCTGGGCCACGCTCTGTGCACCCAAGGAATGCCTGTCAAACAAGCGAAGGCGTTCATAACATTGCTCAAGGGTGAAAGAGCGGCCAAGCGCGCTCTGCTGGTAGAGGTCGGCCTCTCTCTCTACGCCATCGGACGTGGTGAGCTTCCTGTGAATCGCCTGGTGCTCTCAGGTCATCATGTTGACGATGGTGTGGCCGGAGAATTGGGCTACCCACGGCTCTCGTTTTCTAGCATCACCAAGCTCGCGCGTACCTTCCCAGGGGGAGCGAAGAAGATCGAACACCTGGCCCTGGCAACCTGCAAGGCGGGCTACAGCGCGAACGTGGCACGTTTTCGCCGTGCCTTCCCAAACCTCAAGAGCCTCTTTGGCTACCACGCTTCCTCTCCGCTTGCCGAAGGGGGCGGCGCCAGCCACCTGAAGCGCTGGGAGCGCATGACCGATGGTGACGATCCCTCACAGGTTGACCCAGGCAGGCTTAAGCATGTTGCCACTTGGAATATCGCTGATGGCTATCAGGGAAAGAAGGCCGAGCCTCTGAAGACATTGGAGCGTCGCGTTACCAAGTTGCGAAGAGAGGGATACGACCCGATTAGTGCAGGAGAAGCCCTCAACAATGATATGGCCGTCGCGCTCGATGATTACCACCAGGCCCTCACCGATCTTCTGCACCATCGCGACTTGCAGCCCGAACGCCGAGCCACGGTGAAGGCCCATGCCCATGAGGTGTTGAAGATGCGGCATCCAGAGCTGTTTCGCCGCCCCTAAATACCGGAAGATCCACCTTCCACCCATGAACCCATGAGGCTGTCAAACCCCAGCAGAGGTCAGACTCGCTTGGTTTCGCCTGAATAGCCGAGCCCGCTGTTCTGGCATGGAGGCTGCAGTACTAGGAATGAATGGAGAAATTCTAGGAATGAATGGAGAAATTCATGGTTCGTTCCCACTCTGCTTTGATGCTTCTGGCGCTGCTTCTACCTGCCTGCGCGGGAGATTTACCCTCAGGCCCTTCGGATGATGCCCTTGCGACATCCACACAGGAGGGCGGGAGCTTGGCTCAGATCGACACCGGCCTACTCCCCGTAGACGACTCTGGGGGCCCGCCTTGGCCTGTATGCGCTGAGACCACCGGGGAGGCCAGGC
>JAFCZD010000679.1 GCA_019314525.1 Deltaproteobacteria bacterium | reverse complement strand
AGGTCATCGGTATTGGCTTCGAATACGCAGATGTCTGCGTCATACCCTTGATCGTAAACACCGCCGCCCACGCTGGGCTCGGCGCTTGGCAGCGGATGCCACGCCAACGCGAGAGTTCAGCTCCGCGGCCAGGTTGCTGCGTGAAACTCCAGTCTTTCCCCGTAGACCGGGGGTAGCAACCCAAAGCAACACGTCGTTGTCGGTGTCTTTCAGCGCCGCAAAGGCCCGTTTGGGCATCGCCGCGTAGCTCTGACGATGTGCAGCACGCTCTGCGGCAAAGAGGCGCTTGCCATCTTTGATCTTGCCACCGTGCACGGCAAAACGACGTGCAACACCCGTCTTCGTGTCGAGCGCCTTGACGTGGTGAAAGCGGGTCTTTGTGAGGGGCAAAGAGACATCGCGCACACCCAGAAGCACTTCGTCTGGCAGCAGATGTGGCGCTGCCACAAGTGCTGCCTCTGGAGCCACCAAAGCTCCTGGGATGGTACGGACAGCCGTCGACACTTTGTCCACCGGTTCCTGCCTACACCCCCCCCCCTAAAATCGCGACAAAGGCAAGAAAAACAAGGTTGTTACGAGGTTTTCCTATCACGAATATCTCCTTTTCTGCTTGAGCCCGCAGGCTCTGAGCACACCAAAGAGGAGACCCCAAGGTCACCAGCATGTTTTCCACGCCCCGTCTCCCCACACCGAAGCTTGCATGCGTGGAACAGAAAGACAAGAGGCCTTCCCTCCCAAAACACCACACCCGCCTGGCGGATCCACTGGTCATCAGATCAAATCTCCTCGAAATCGCACCGAAAACCACCACGCTTCTCTTGGTCCAACAATTGCTAACTCTCGTCGCATGCGCTCTTCATGCGTCACATTCGCTATGCTCTCCGTCGCCTCGCTGCTCGCAGCCTGCGGCCCTTCCTTGGAACCCGCCCCAGAAGCCGTTGGCAACACCCAGCAACCCATCGTCAACGGCACCATCGACACAGGCCACCCCGCCGTAGGCTTGATGGTCTCCCCATCGAGCTATTGTAGCGGCACGCTGGTGGGCCGACGCACAGTCCTGACCGCCGCCCATTGTGTCAACGGGCCCGCGCACTTCGACCTAAACGGCACCCTGCACGAAGCCGCGACCATCGTCACTCACCCCCAATACAACTCAACGACCTTCGAGCACGATATCGCGTTGCTCTTGCTCAAGACAGCGCCCCAGGTGGTGCCCATGCGCATCCGCACCTCGGAGGTCAACCTGGGCAGCGCCATGACCCTCGTGGGCTTTGGCATCACCGCCGAAAACGCCACGGACGGCGAAATCAAACGCCTCGCGACGAACCGTGTGGCGTGGCGCAGCGAGAACTTCTATGGCTACTTTCTATCGGTAGGGAGCTGGGGCAACAGCTGCTCCGGCGACTCTGGCGGCCCTGCCCTGGTGCCTTCCGACAAGGACAGCGGCGAGCTGGTCTTCGGTGTCACATCGCACGTTCACAACTGCGCTATCGATGGTTTCTCCACGCGCGTCGACACCCACGCCGACTGGATCCGTAGAAACTCCCTGGGCGACGTGTTCATCCAGCACGATGCGCTCCCAGAGATGCCTCAACCGGAACCCCTGCCATCGCTACCCCCTGTGCTGACCATCACCAAACCCACCCCAGGCATAGTGGGCGCCTCCGAGATGATCACTGCAGAGGTCCTGCTCCAGGGCCCCATGGTCAGCGTGAAGGCCTGGCTTGGCGCAGAAGTGCGCACACTGAACTTGGACCCTGGGTCCACCACGCAAAGAAAGTCTTTTCGTTTCTCCCCACCGCAGCCCGGTCATCACACACTCTACGCTGAAGCCATCAGCGTCGATGGCTACCGTGTGGTGGACCAGGTGGCTTTGTTCGTGGAAGACAGCGCGGCGATCGTGAGTACGGATCCGGATCCGGATCCAGATCCACCCATGGCGCCCGCCGACGCGCTCGCACCGCAGATTACCATCCTCTCGCCCCTGGCCGGGCAACGCATCGGCAACGCCTTTCATGTGGTGACCGAAGTAGACGACGACACCCAGGTGGCTGAGGTCACGTTCTGGGTCCAGGGCCAACAGGTAGCCTCGCGAACAAGCCCGCCCTTCAACGTGATCATCGACACTCCCGTGGGACTCACGGGCCGCGTGAACGTCGAGGTGCACGCTCGCGACTACGCCGGCAATGAAGCCGTGGAGACGGTCTTGTTGGAACGCTCTGCATGGGCACCTGGGGATGCGGTGCAGGCTGGATGTTCTGTGCCCGCGGGGGGCAGTTGCTCCGGTGGCGTCATGCTCTTTGTGCTGATGGGGCTTTGCTTCTTGCGCCGACGCTCTACCGCTCAGGGAAAGATGTAGACCGCGCCGCTGTTCAATGCGGTGCTGCCCTCATTCTTTGCGCCCACCACCATAGTGCCGCCCCAGACTGAGACGCCAGAACCAAAGGCGTAGTTCGCGGCGGTATTGGAGGCCTTGAGATAGGCATCCTGGCTCCAGATGCCCCCCACCCGCGAAAACACATAGACGGCGCCGCTATTTAGCGCAGTGTTGTCCGCCTGATCCCCATCCACACCCGTAGCGCTGCTGGCTTCACCCATCGCCGCGACCGCCAGCGTGTCACCTGAAAGCGAAACATTGAAGCCAAACTCGTCACCTGCTCCAGTATTGGAGGCTTTGAGATAGGCCTCTTGGCTCCACGTGGTCCCTGTGCGCGCAAAGATGTAGACTGCACCACTGAACAACGCCGAGTCGTCCGACTGGTCACCCTCGACGCCGGTGGCGCTGCTGTCCTCACTCACGGCCCCCACCGCCACCGTGTCGCCCGAAAGCGAGACGCTGTGGCCAAACATATCATCCATTTCAACGTTGGAGGCCTCGAGGATGGCCTCTTCACTCCAGCTTACCCCGATTCGCGTGAAGATATAGACGATCCCACTATGCGCGGTCTTCTTGTCGGTCTCATCCATGAATGATCCGATAGCGAGCGTCTCACCCGAAAGTGAGACACGCCTGGCAAACCCATCATTTGATCCCACCATAGAACCCACGAGCCGGGCCTGCTCACTCCAAACAACCCCAATACGCTCAAAGATGTAGACGGCGCCCTCCCCCATCCCCTCGTAAGGTGAGGCCGCAGCAAGAGTATCGCCATGGAGGGACACGCTCAGCCCAAAGAAAACACCTACCTGGACATTGGATCCCTTGAGGTAGGCCTCTTCACTCCATGTGGTGCCGGTCCGCGTGAAGACATAGACAGCGCCACCGTTCTCTCCGTATGCCCCTACGGCCAAGGTGTCGCCATCGAGTGAGACGCTACAACCAAAGAAGTCGAACTCGCTGCTATTGGAGGCCTTGAGATACGCCTGTTGCGTCCAGGTTGTACCCGCTCGCGTGAAGACATAAACAGCGCCGCTTCGCTCTGCGGAGTTGTCGGTCTGATCGCCGTTCACCCCTCTAGCGCTGCTGGCCTCTCGCTCCGCGCCCACCGCGAGGGTGTCGCCGGAGAGCGACACACTGACACCGAAGCGGTCGTCTGCCCCGATAGTGGAGGCCTTGAGATATTCCGCAACCCCCGCAGCGCGCTGCACGTCCACGGTATAGGTGCGTGTGGGGCCCAGGGCATCGACGACAATCGTGACCAGGTTACTGCCCAGCGCCAGCGCCAGCGATTGCGAGGCGTTGCCCGAAATTACAGGTTGACCATTGATGGTGATGGTGGCGCTAGCCGAGGCCGTCGGTGTGAACGTGATGGACTCCGCCCATACGCCCACCGCGATGAGGTAGTTCTGGGTGTCGGCCGTAAAGACCGGGCTCAACGCCCCCACCGAGGGAACCAGGCCTATCAAAAAGAGCGTCGAAGCGTCTGTGCCAGCATCGACATTCGTGG
>JAFCZD010000678.1 GCA_019314525.1 Deltaproteobacteria bacterium | reverse complement strand
ATCGCTGCTCGCCTTCGACACAATGCTGGCTAGGGCCTTGGTCAAAGCCCTCTCTCCCCATGGCACCCTAGCCGCTGCTGCGCCCCAATTGGTGGCCCTCAAACCGAGCTCAGCACCGCCTGAAGCCCAGGTCTCTCACGCGCTTGCGCTGCGTATCGCCTTTGCTCTTCATGGGCTTCAGCCTGGCATCGTCAGCGCACCTCAAGCGCCGCTTGGAGCACCGCGCTTGACGGTGATCAGCGGAGAAACCGCGGGGCAAGGCACCTTCCAAGCTCAGCTCTATCGGCGAATCGGCAGGACCTGGCTCTATCTGGGGCTCCCCCACGGACACCACAGCAAGCCCAGGCTGGTCATGCCACCCACCAGCTATTGGAGCCGCTGGGCACAGGCTGCCAAAAATCGAGAGGAGATCAAGGTGCTCGCGAGCAACGTGCTCAACAGCGCGCTGGTGGGCCCGGACCTCTCATTGGTGCGCAGGGCAACAGCGGGGATCTCACCCTCTCGCGTCGATCCCCTGCTGAAGCTCGCCAACGACGACCCACCGCGCCTCGCGGCGCTCTTCCATGGCTTGCCCCCCCATGTGATCAACGTGAAGCTCACACGGCTTCGTGCCTACACTAAGCATGCCTCCAGCATCATGCGTGTCGCTACAATGGCTGTCCTTGCCCAGAGCGAAGGCCAGAGCCACGACCAAGCCCTCATGCGCCGTGCGCTGGAGGACAAAACACCAGAGGTGGCCAGGGCCGCGCTCATGGAGTTCTTGCAGCGAGGAGATGACCTTGCGACGCGATATTTTTCGCGAGCTTTGGCACGCCCAGGAGAGCAACGCCAAAGCCTCCTCGATGCAATGGCGCGCCTTCCTTCACTCACGCTCACCCAGAAGCAGCGCAACTCAGTCGAGCGTGACCTCTTGCGCCTCTACCGCAAAACCCCTGAGCTGCGCGCCCTCACCCTGCGCGTTGCTGGCAAAGCACGCCTCCTCCGCTTGCTGAAGCTCGGTCTCAAAGAGCAAGATCTACCCCTGCGCCGAATCGCAGCCTTCTTCGTGGCCACCCTGAAGCCGCCACCGGCGAAGATACTACACACCCTCTCGGATGACCCCGATGCTGAGATCAAACTCTCCGCGCAAATCGGCCTCGCGCGGCTCAAGAACGCCAAGGCCCTCTTGAACTTGGGCACCCAGGCGCGACAAGGTTGCGTTATCCCCATGCGCGTGATACCCGTGCTGGTGTCGTCGATGGACGCTTCGTCGAGACGGCGGCTGCTTGTGGAAGCCCTGCATGGCCCGTGTCCTGAGCTTGCAGAGCAAATTTGGCCGTTGATCGCCAAATATTTTCCTCGAGACACAACGCTGATAAAGGTTGGCTTAGGCCATCAACAGGTTAAACTACGCATACTGGCGGCTCTCACCGTCCTCAAACATTGACCGGGTCGACGATTAGACTTGAACTGATGAAATGGGTTTGTTATCAAAGTCTTCACCGTCGACTACCTGTATCTCCTTAAGGAGCGTTCGGCATGAACCCTGAAATGGTCATGTATGAGCGGGAATTTCAGCAGATCCATGCGGTCTGTTCCCGTCTACATCGCGAGGCGAACGCCACAGCCATACTTCTGATCGACAAAAACGGTCAGCTTATCGCTGATGCGGGAGATGTGAGTGATCTCGACACAGTCTCGCTCTCATCGCTCACAGCTGGCAACGTTGCTGCTACAGGCGGTATCGCCAAGCTCTTACGAGAAAAAGAGTTCACTGGGCAATTTCATGAGGGTACACACACCAACGTGCATATGACCCTTGTGGCATCGCGGGTGATCTTGGTGGTGCTCTTTGATGAACGTTCCTCGCTGGGGTTGGTACGGTTGAGGGTGAAGAAGGCCAGCGATGAGCTCACGCGAATCTTCGACGAGTTGATGTCGAAGGTGGACGAGCCGTCAGCACCTTCCATCTTCTCCGAGATCACCGACGAGGATATCGATAACCTGTTCAACGATTAGCTCAAGGGCGGCCCTGCAGTTAGAATCGTCCACGAATCAAATACACTGGGACATCCACTGGGATCGAAGCAGGCCAGCCTGAAAGACACAGATGTCGTTCATCAACTACTCGTCGCGTGAGATTAACTGCAAGATCGTCTACTACGGTCCAGGTTTGTGTGGAAAAACCACAAACCTTCAATACATCTACAATCGGACCAATCCGGACGCCAAAGGGAAGATGATCTCCCTGGCGACGGAGACTGAACGAACTCTCTTCTTCGACTTTCTCCCACTTTCCCTCGGCGAAATCCGTGGGTTCAAGACGCGCTTTCACCTCTACACGGTCCCTGGCCAGGTGTTCTATGATGCCAGCCGGAAGTTGATCCTCAAGGGTGTTGATGGCGTCGTTTTTGTTGGGGACTCGCAGGTCGAACGAACCGAAGCAAACATCGAGAGTTACGAGAACCTGCAAGACAACTTGATCGAGCAGGGTTACGAACTTGAGAAGATCCCCTTCATCGTCCAATACAATAAGCGGGATCTACCCAATGTGTTGCCTATCGAAGAGTTACGCGAACTCTGCAACCCAATGAACGTGCCTGAGTATGAGGCCGTCGCTACCACGGGCTTTG
This sequence comes from Deltaproteobacteria bacterium, assembly GCA_019314525.1. Taxonomy (GTDB): domain Bacteria; phylum Myxococcota_A; class Polyangia; genus JAFCZD01. The sequence continues at coordinate 552 of JAFCZD010000678.1, read as the reverse complement.
GAGTCTTCGATACCCTCAAGGCAGTCGCCAAATTGGTACTCACCGAGCTCAAGCGCGGCAGCCGCTAGACCACTCACCTCTCGAACCGATCTCCTGCACGATAGCTGCGTTACTCGCTGTGGTGCCTGCTCACTACCCCAAAAACTAGCTCCGCGGGCTCCCGCTTGCTCTCATTGCAGTCTCAACAAAGGCTGTGATTTCAGGGGCGAGCTTCGCGATGGAAGCGTAATTGATCAGGTCTCTAAGGCGCTCTCGGCCTCTTCGAGGAGTCCGAGATGGTCTTTGTTGCCCGCGAGGTTCGTCTGGGCCTTCTTCAACATCTCTCGGCCCTCGTCGCGCTGGCCCTGACCTGCAAGCATCAGCGCCAACTCCGCCCGCAACGCCCCACCAGCCTCATCAGCAGGGACCTTGGCCTCGGCTTTCTTGAGAACTTGGAGTGCGCCAGGCACATCGGCGTGTCGCTGAATCAGCAAACGCGCCAGGTGCTGCGCGGTGGGCGCATGTTCCTGGGTGACCTCAAAGATTTCGCGGTACATACGCTCAGCCGCAGCC
>JAFCZD010000186.1 GCA_019314525.1 Deltaproteobacteria bacterium | reverse complement strand
TTTCGAGTGGCTTCTTGTGTGATTACGGAGGTTAGTGCACGCTCCAGCATGCTAATATGCTGAACTCTTTCCAACGAAAGATGAAGCCTGATGCGGCCTCGAACACTCCTGCTCATCGCGATGGTTCTGCTCTCTTCGGCGCTGGCCGCGGCGGCGCCACACGTGAGCAAGACCGCCACCGCAGCGCCGCGCGTGATGGGCAAGACCCCCGCCACCCAGATGGCCGCTGCAGGGGAGGGCGCGCTGATCACTGTGCTCGTGGAGGGCAAGCGCTTTTCAGGTATGAGGCGCTATCTGCGCCTGCTGGATCGCGCCATCTCACCACGCCCCCGCCGGCGCCTCGCGGGGGCTCTGCGCGCCAAGCGCCTCTGGTCGCTTTTGGGAGGCATGTTGCTGGGCAAGAGGACGTCCCTGCGAGCGTCATGGGAGCACGTCAGCTGGGATCGTTCGCGGCCCTTGGTCTTTGGGCTCTTCGAGGTGGACCCCGCACGTGCGATCTTCGCGCGCCTCGCTTTGTCACCGCCTTGGCGTCTGCGCATGACACGTCATCGTGTGCTGATTCCCCTCATGAAAGACCCCACGAGCTTGCTGGCGGCCCTCCGGGGGTTGGGCGAGAGCATGGGCATGGAGAAGAAGCGGCACTCCTCGAAGGCGCTCTGGATGCAGGCCCAAGCGTGGAGCTTGGCGGCGGTGGTGGAAGCAGATCATGTGCGCGTGGAGCTCGCCGAGGTCGAGCGAGGGTCTGAAGCTGTCGCTCTCCTGATGCGGCACCTTGGTCGACCCCCTCTTTCGGGGCCGGCTCCAAAGACCCCAGCGCGCGCCGCCATGGAGGGCGCAAAAGCGGCTTTCGTGCGCGCCTATGTGCGGCCCTGGTTGGTGGCCGAGCTGGCATTCCAGCATGGTTTTCGGTCGGTGCACCGGGCGCTGCGTGGGGGGGCGCTTGGGGTGACCTCCCGAGAGAGGAGAAAACTCTATGCTATGGGGCTGTCCGAGTTGCTCAGCACCCTGATGTTGCTCGATGCGCGTGGCGCAGAGTTGGACGACTTCGCCCTGGTGCTGCGCACCAAGCCACACCTGGTGGCTGTGGCGTTGGGGAGTCTCACCAAGCAAGGGCAGCAGGTCTTCGACGCGGGTCAGGCCACAGCTCATCGCGCCTTCGTCGTTCGTGGCAAAGCCATTGTGAAAGCCACGGCCACGGTTGGCCTGAAGGCGATGCTGAAGAAGGCCATCGTTCCGCCTGTCCTGGAAGGTGCCCGAGCACGCCTATTGCGTTCTGCCCTGCAAGTGGGTGGGACCCTCGGGGCGTTTGGAATGCTGTCGCGGCGCCCCTTTGGCTTGGGGCGCGCCATCCAAGGGCTCTTCCCCGTCGTTTTACGGGACCTTTCTGTGGGTGCTCTTGGAGTGGTGGTAGACGTAAACCCCAACCAGCGCTTTGGCTGGCATAGGGGCGGTGTGGTGAGCTTCGAGCCAGGGTGGCCCAAGGCACAACTCTCGCAGCTCCCTGACTTTCGCCGGCCAGGCACCTTACGCCCTCGCTCTCGGCGTGGTGGCAACGTCGCCGTGGCGTTGGGTGACTTTCCACGCTTCGAGCGCGCATTTGGCGACGCCCGACGGGCGCGGCCCCCCTTGGCTCAAGCGGTGTTGGATTTTCGCAGGTTCGCGGTGGAGTTCCCCCAGCCCCTGCGGGCGATCTTGGCGCGCTTGCGCGTGGCGCGTTTTGAGCTGCGCCGGTGCAGCCCGGCGAGCTTGGCGCTGGGCTTTGCCCTCGGAAAAGGCGGGCGCATGCCCAAGGTGACCGTGCCCAAGGTCAGGCGTTGGCTCTCTCCGGGGCTGGCGCGCGCCCAGTCCGTGGGGGGGCGCTGCCTCTTCGAGATGACGCAAGCGGTGCAGAGGGCGCTTGTGGTGCGACGGGGCGCTGCCCCCGCGACTCGCGGCAAGCAGCTCTACCAAGCGCGCCGGCGTGCCGGCAAATACCTTTCCTGTGCTGCCGGCGATCCCGCGACCCAGCGTGAGGCGCGGCTGCTTCAGGAGGCGCTGGCCCTACATGAAGCAGAGCGCCTTTTTTGGGCCCGTGATGAGGCGCTGCGTGTCTTGCGCCAGGCCTGTCGCAAAGGCCTCAAGGGGGCCTGCGCGCGCAGCAAAGAAGTCGAGCGTCTTCCCCGCATCAAGCTCGCGTGTGCCAAAGGGGGGCAGCCTTTGCCCATGTTTTCGACCAGGAGCATGACGCCCGCGGTGGTCGCCGCCAAGGGCGCCTTGCCGAGCATGTCCCGCTATCGTGTTGGCGTGGATGCCAGGACATCCTACGGTCGCCTTCAAGGCTGGATCAAAGGCGTCGCAGGGTCGCGTTTTTTATTTGCGTTCACAGAGTCTCGCACACACGCCTGGCGTGAAGTGAGCGTGAAGATCACGCCACCCTCCACGAGGGCTGGGCCTCGAAGAGCTGAAGCCACGCTCGCCCGCGATAGCCTCGTGCTCAAGCATAAGCACAAGAGGTATAAGATCGGCGGGCTGCTCTGGTCGGGTAGCGAGAGCGACCTCGAGCACCTACGAAGGGTGGCTCGTAAACTGGAGGATGATGGCGCGCGCACCATCGCTTTCGACGCCTCGGCGGCGTTGACTTGGGCCGACGTGTTGCCCGTGATTGTTGCGCTGGATGCTGGTGGGCTGGAGGTCTATTTCTGATGCAGCATTGACTCGCGGCGACACCGTCTTCCTGCGGCACCCCACGCCAGCTGACAAGCACGCGTTCCTCACCCTGCGTCGCGAGCGCCATGGAGGATTGGCCGGGGTTGGATATCTGACGCTCGCCGGTTTTCCCGTGTTAACGTCTCCACGTCCACATGCAGATCTACACCAAGATATTCATCGGCATGGCGGCGGGGTTGATCCTCGGCATCTTCGCGGGCCCCAACTCCGTGGTGGCGCCCAAGGATGTGGTGCACGCTGAGGATGGCAGCGTGCTGCCACTTCATCTCGCGCCGAGCTTGCAGGCCAAGCGCCTCGTGCTTCCCGCGGGTGTGCCGGCGCAGCTGCAGGTGATCGGGGAGGTCCAAAGCCCCCGAGGTGTGCGCTTCTATCACCTCTCGTTTACCCCAGGCGCGTGCCATAAGCTGACCCTCGGAAGCGACGCGCGGAGGGTCGAGGTCTACCTGCCCATGGCGAGCCCCTTCAAGCCCGTGTGGAGCTGGGGCCTGACGATCTTGCGCGTCCTCGAGCCTGTGGGCGCGATCTTCATGCGGCTGATCAAGATGCTCATCGTGCCCCTGGTCTTCTGCTCGCTCCTGGTGGGCGTGGCGTCTTTGGGCGACGTGCGTCAGCTCGGGCGCCTCGGTGGAAAGACGCTGGGCTTCTTTTTGGCCACCACCATCCTGGCGATCACCCTCGGGGTGGTGACCGCGAACATTGTTCAACCGGGCAGGTTCATCTCCGAGGACGACAAGCAGGCCCTTGCGGCGAATTACAGTAGCGCGGCCAGCTCGGCCGCCAAGCGTGGCTCCGACAAGCCCTCTGCTGCGCAGAACATCATCAACATCGTGCCCAAAAACCCCCTGGCGGCCATGTCTGCCAAGCAGCCCAATATGCTGCAGATCATCTTCTTCGCCTTGATCCTCGGTGTGGGGTGCACCCTCGTGCCCGGCCGCAAGACCAAGCAGCTCGTGTCGCTCCTCGACAAGGTCAACGACGCGATGACGATGATGGTGCATATGAGCATGGCCGTGGCGCCCTATGGGGTCTTCGCGCTGGTGGCCAAGGTGGTGGGCACCTCGGGATGGAGCGTGTTGGCGGCGTTGACGATCTACTCGCTGGTGGTCATCGGTGGGCTCTTTTTGCACGCCATCGTGGTCTACACGGGCGCGGTGTGCTGGGTGGCCAAGGTGCCTGCGCTGGGTTTTTGGAAGGTGATCCGCCCCGCCCAGCTGATCTCCTTTTCTACCTCGTCGTCGGCGGTGGCCTTGCCCTTGGCTATGGAGACCGCCAAAGAAAACCTCGGCGTCTCACACCACGTCAGCTCCTTCGTCTTGCCCCTGGGCACGACGATCAATATGGACGGTACGGCGCTCTACCAAGGCGTGGCGGCGCTCTTCATCGCGCAGGTCTTTGGCATCGATCTCACCCTCGGCGCGCAGCTGAATATCATCCTCACCGCTACCTTGGCCTCCATCGGCACCGCGGGCGTGCCAGGGGTGGGCATGATCACCCTCGCCATGGTGCTCACCTCGGTGGGTGTGCCCACCATCGGCGTGGCGTTGATCCTCGGGGTGGATCGCATCATCGATATGTTTCGCTCCAGCGTGAACACCACGGGCAACCTCGCCGCCGCGGTGGTGATCGCCGCCTCTGAAGGCGAGACGCCGCGCATTCTTCTGCCTGGAGCTGATGCCGCTCGCGCTGACGCCGGCATCGAGGGGCGCTTGGATGTGCCTCAGCACGCGTATGTGCCTGGTGATGACACGCCTGACGATGACACGCCTGACGATGACACGCCTGACGATGACGATTCGCAGAACGAGAGTAAACGATGAAGGTCTATCAGAAGATCTTGCTCGGCATCGCCGCGGGCACGCTCTTTGGGCTCCTCTTGGGGCCGCAATCGCTGCTCTTGAAGAAGGACACCGTGCATGTGGTGGACCCTTCACGCGTGGAGCTACAAGCCGCTCTTGGCGACCCCGCGAGCAAGATTCGATTGCCACGCAGTGCCACCACCAACTTCGCGCTCGTCGGCGAGCACAGCGTTGGCAAAGCCGGGGCGGGCAAGGCGGGCAGAAACCTCTGGTACGAAGTGAAATTTACGCTCACCGCCAAGATGCTCACAGGGGGTGGCGTGCCGGCCCTCGAGGGCAAGCGGCCTGCTCTTGGCGAGACGCGTCGAGCGTTTTTACGCGCGGCCGACGCGCCTCCTCCTTCGTCGGGCCTCGGGCATCGTATCGCGGCATTTATTGGGCCCATCGGCGAGATCTTCCTGCGTTTGATCTTGATGCTGGTGGTGCCTTTGGTTTTCACCACCTTGACCGTGGGCACAGCATCTCTGGGTAACGTACGTTCCCTCGAGCGCTTTGGCCTACGCGTGCTCGTCTATTTTCTTTTGACCACCGCCGTGGGCACCGCCATCGGTATGGCGCTGGCGTTACTCATGGGGCCAGGGCGTGGCATCGTGCCTACGGAGGCGGCGCTGCTCGCCGAGCAGTTCAACTTCCTCGTGTCCGACGCCACCAGCCAGGTGCAAAAGGCGCCCGACCTCGTCACCTTCTTGGTGCAGATCGTGCCGGATAACCCCCTGCACTCCATGGCCAGCGCGCAGCCCAATATGCTGCAGGTGATGTTCTTTTCGATCATGTTCGGCGTCGCCCTCACGCTGCTGCCCGAGAGCCGCTCACGTCAGGTGTTGCACCTTCTGGACAAGACCTCCAAGGCCTTGGTGATGGTGATGCATATGGTGATGGCGGTGGCGCCCTTTGGCGTCGCGGCGTTGATCGCCCAGACCGTGGGAGCTACGGGCTATCGCATCTTCGGCCCCTTGGGCAGCTACCTCTTGCTGGTGGTCGTCGGCTTGGCGATACACGCTGCCCTGAGCACCTTGGTGGCGCGTCGCGCAGGCGTGAGCCCCCAAGATTTTTGGCGGGCGATTCGTCCCGCTGAGCTCCTCGGCCTTGGCACGTCATCGTCCACCGCGACGCTGCCGGTCTCCTTGGCGGTGGCTGAAGACAACCTTGGGCTCTCCCCTAAGCTCTCGAGCTTCACGCTGACTCTGGGCAGCTCGGTGAATATGCCCGGCACGGCGCTCTTTCAGGCGGCAGCGCTCGTTTTCATCGCCCAGGCGTTTGGTGTGGAGCTGCCTTTGGCTACCTTGGCCACAGCCTTCGTCACGATCATCCTGCTGGCCGTGGGCACAGCCGCGGCGCCCAGCGCGGGCGTCGTCTCTTTGGCGTTGGTGCTCGCGGGCGTAGGCATTCCCCCTGTGGGCATCGGCCTCGTCGTAGGCTTCGATCGGCTCTTGGATATGCTGCGCACCCCTGTGAACCTCGCCGCCGATTTCGCGGGGGCGCTCTGGGTGGCGCACGCCACAGGCGAGACGCCCCAGGTGCTGACAGACGAAGAAGACCTCGCCACCACTGAGTATGGTTTCGAGGGGCGCTTGGACAGAGAGCAGGCCCCTTATGAGCGCCGAGCGCGAGAGGATCGCTAGCTGAGCTCCAAAGCCTCCGCGCAGTAGAGGGGCAGCGAGAGCAGCCGGTAGTCCACGTCGTCGCCCCGCACGCGCACGCGTAAGGCCTCCTCGCCAAAGGGCCCCTCAGGGCGCAGCCTGATGGCGAAGTCCTGCCCTGTGCGGCTGATGAACTGGTGCAGCGACTTGAGCGATCCCGTTGGCCCCGTCATGTCCGCGAAAGCTTGTCGCCCGTCATTCCCACGAAAGTGGCAATGCACCGGCAACGTCTACAGACACAGGTGTTGCGCTGCGATCCCCTGCGAAGAGGGTTAGCTCCGAGCGCAGAAGCTTGCCATCGACGGTGAGGGTCTCCTGACGCAGACGATCGCCCACCGCTGGTTGACGACCTTTGGGCGAGGCTGCGGTGAGCAGCTTGATCAACTGCGGCGCCAGCAGACTGTCTTTTCTCCTCGCGTCTACATACTGTTCCACGATCGCCACCTCTTTCCACACACGCCGGGGCATCTTGCCGGCTTCGAAGATCTCCTGCTGAACCACATGTCGCGCCATCATCCGACCCGTCTTGGCGTCGCGCTTCTCTGCCAGAAGCTCGGTGGGGTCTGCGGAGTGGGTGTTTCGCGCCTTCAAAAGATACGACTTCCCGTGATGCACGTCTCCAGCCCGCAGATAGATGTCGTCCTGCTTGGGCAAGATGTTCAGCGAGCGCCCCTCATGCTGAATGGCGCCAGCGACTTCGAGGAAGAAGGTATGGTTAGCGCCGTGCACACGGTCGGTGCGCTGTTGCCAACGTTGAATGACAGTATGGGGCTCGCCCGCCAGCGCTGGTGAAGCCACAAGGAGAATACCAACAACACAATAGGACAATTCGTTCAAACGACTCATGCCCAGAAGTACTGCCAAGAACGTGCCAACGTTGCCCCCACACCAAGAGGGCAAGATCACACACCAAGACGATAGTCTTTGATGGCTACTGGAGTAGTGCGGAAGCCATCGGTGTCACCATTGCGCTTCGCCGCTGCCTGCGCGAAAAAGGGGTACCAAGACCAAGAAGGAATCGTCATGCGCGCTCGCTCGACCCTTTTGCCTCTCCTCGTCCCATGCGTCTTAGCCCTCGGCTTGGGCGGTTGCAAAGCTGACAAACGCCCCGCCACGCCCGCTAAGAGCGCCAAAACCACGAAGCCGCAAAAGCCGGTAGACCCACGCAGCAAGCTTCAGATCATCGACTCCCATGTGCACCTCACGCCCCTCGATGGGCCCTTCAATACGGCGCTGCGTCTTTTCTCGGACTTGAACATCAGCAAATTTGCCGTGAAGAGCGCGGGTAAGCCTGGCTCGCTGCGTTACAAAGCGACGCTGCGTTACGCCGACTACCTCGGCGAGAAGATGGCCTTCTTCACCAACGTCGATTGGGAGGGCATCGACGACGCGAATTGGGCGGCCCGCGAAGCCAAGGCGGTGGAGCGCGCCATGAAGGACGGCGCGTCGGGCATCAAGATCTTCAAGGCTCTTGGCCTGGGCGTACGGCTGAAAGACGGCAAGCTGTTGAAGGTGGATGACGCGCGTCTTGACCCACTCTTCACCCGTTGTGGTGAATTGGGCGCCATCGTTGCCTGGCACGTGGCCGACCCTGTGGCCTTCTTCAAGCCCACCGACAAGAAGAACGAGCGCTACTACGAGCTGTCCATGGCGCCAGAGTGGAGCTTTTACGGCCAAGACTATCCCAGCCACGAAGCGCTGCTCGCCGCCCGAGATCGCGTCATCAAAAAACACCCCAAGACGATCTTCTTGGGCATCCACCTCGCCAACCATCCCGAAGACATCGACTACGTCGACAAGCTCCTCGATGAAAATAAGAACCTCTATGTGGACGTCTCCGCGCGCCTGCCCGAGATCGGCCGCCACCCCGCAGAGCAGGTGAAACGCTTTTTCATCAAGCACCAGGACCGCATCCTCTTTGGCACCGATATGATCGTTACGTCCAACGGCTACCAGCTCGGCTCCGTCTCGGAGAAGCCCCCAACCTTCGACGATGCGCTCGCCTACTATCGCTGTCATCGACGCTTCTTCGAGACCGCCGACAAGCAATTCGACCACCCCACGCCCAGCCAAGGGGCGTGGAAGATCGACGGCATCAACCTGCCCTTGAACGTCTTGAAGAAGATCTACGTGGAGAACGCCGAGAGGCTGATCTTCTCCAAGCGCAGCGCGTATTTGAAGGCCAAGAAGGGCAAGGCGAGTTGATGTCGTTCCCATGCACATAGAGATTTTCACGGGAACGACGAATCGCTGTGTGCTAGTAGAAAAGCCTGTCCTGCGAGGTGTCCCCGATGCTCCCCATCAAGTCGCTTTCAGTGCTCATCGCGCTCACGTTCGTTGCCGCTTGCGCTGAGGAAAACCATCCCCAATCTCCTGACGCGAGGGTGGACGTGCGAGGCGTTGTTGAAGCTTCCACGCACGAAGCTTCCATGGATGGGCTCACTGATATTCCCACAGATCTGCCTGTGGATCTGAGCGTCGATCAACGCGCAGTGTCTGGGCCCTTTACCTTCTTTCTCTTTGGCGATACGCGCACCAACGTCGATGTGTTGAAGCAAAACATCGCGAGCATGGTGGCCCTCGATCCCCAGGCCATCGGCATCTTCAACGGCGGTGACCTCACGGATAAGGGCACCGCCGTCGAGTGGACGACTCACCATCAGATGCTCGAAGAGGGTGGGCAGGGGCTCGTTCGTCCCGAGCTCGCCGATTGGACGCCAGGCAAGCTGCGCTATGTGGGCGTCCTTGGCAACCACGAGACCTACAACGACGACTGGTATGCCAACTGGAACGCGTTCCTGCCAGGCCAAGCAGCCTTGGGAGCAAACTCCCCTGAGGGCATCTACTTCACCCTGCGCTATCGGAATACGCTCTTCGTGGTGCTCGACAGCGTGCACCCCTCGGTGGAGCAGGATGAATGGTTCGAGGATGTGCTCGTCAACCGCGACGCGTCCGTTCGCTGGACACTGGTGCTCTTCCACTACCCGATTTACCCCTGCAATCACAAAGACCCCTGGGCCGAGGGCATCCCCTGGGCGCGGCTGATGGAGCAGCACAACGTGGACCTCGCCGTGGTGGCGCACTCACACACCTACGAGCGAACCTGCCCCATGGTCGGCGGCAAATGCCAAGAGGGCGGGGTGATCTACCTCAACACCAGCGCTGGCGCGGCGCCCAAGCGGGAGGTCGTGGCCGATCGTGCCGCCACCGTGGGCACCGACAGCTATCATTGTGCCCCCCAAGACGGGGAGCCCGGTATCCTCGACAAGGGTATCGGCGAGTGGTGGCATTATTGTCATGTGGAGGTCGCCGATGAGCAGCTGACCCTGCGCTGCCTCTCCCACGATTCGATCACTGACGAGCGCGATCGTTTGGTGCTGACGAAGTAGGCTTTTGGCCAGCACCAAAAAGCCAGCGAGTAACCTCCACGCCACTTTTGGTGCATAATGCTGCCCCATGAGTGACGAGATCGTGCGCGTCTACGCGCCAGCTAGCATTGGAAACGTTGGACCGGGCTTCGATGTCTTGGGT
>JAFCZD010000677.1 GCA_019314525.1 Deltaproteobacteria bacterium | reverse complement strand
GCCACCGATGGACTCGTCAGGGTCGCGCACGAGGTCGTCGTTTTCAAAGGCCGCGAGTACCACATAATCGCCGGGAGGAACATTCTCGATGCTGAAGTCGCTGGCGACGTCGCCAGCGCGCAGCCCCGCGGGAGACTCTCCACGCTTCTGCAGCGCGTCGAAGGTCGACTCGAGCACGAGCAAGACGCTGGTGAGCGAGCCTCCGGGAGCGTTGACGATATTCACCGAGCCTGTGACCGTGGCCAGACCAGCGGTGCTGCCGACGAGCACGACATCTTTCACCGTTTCATTGCCGACGGTGACGCTGGCCGGGTCTATGGCCAAGCCTTGGCGATAGCCTTCGACGCTTGTCTCGCCGGCGGGCACGTTGAAGAGCACGAAGCCTCCGCCGTTGCCGGTGACCGTGGACGAGACGGCCTTGGCGCCTTGCACGGCCACCACCAGCACGCCGCCTGCATTATCGGCGTCTACATGGCCTTCGATGGTGACGAGGGCTGAGGTGTCGCCCTCAAGAGGGAAGAGCGCGACATCGGTGGTGGCGTTGGCCACCACCCATGACTTCTCTTGCTCGACGAATCCCTTGAGATCGATAGGAAGCGCCAGGCGCGGCGCCTTGGGGAAGGCTTGATACTCACTGGCTGCTACGCGGAGGGTGATCTGTTCGTCCATCAGAGGGTTGCCCTCTTTGTCGCGCTGTGCAGAGACGGGCAGGCTGTAGCTGCCATCGCTGCCTGTGATCACCGTGGTGGTGCGCGCGCCGCCGTTGGCGTCGAGGCCTACCACCGTCGCGCCGGCGATCGCTGTGTCGTCCAGCCCGTCAAAGACGCGGCCCTGCACTTCGAAGCGCGCGAAGCAGGCAGGCTCTCCATCGAGCACCAGCTCACAGATCAGGCCGTCTTCGCAGCCTGCGTTGCTGACGGGTGTGCAGCTCTTGTCCTCGTCGTCGCTGCCACACGCGACAAGTCCAGGGATCAACGAAAATAGCGCGATGACGAATACACGTCTCATGAGAAGCTCCTCAAGCGGTTGCGATGTCTTGGAAACGTAGGGAGGCTACCGTAAATTCCATTGTCGAGGCAAAGAACGAGGCTCCAACATGCCTTGGCTGGAAGATCGGTGTGTGTCATTGTCGTCGCACAACCTAAGGTGTGTGATGTTCAAAAGACTCTTCGACTTCTTCTCCAAAGGGGATGTTGCTGCTCTTCAAGGGCAGCGTGAGGGCCTCCTCGATCTCCTCGTCCTGGGCATGTTCATCGACCATCACGTCGCCAACGCCGAGGGCACGTTTATCCAAGAGCAGGCGCGTCGCTTCGAGTGGGATGGCGCGGACACCATGGAGCGCTTCATCGATCAATCCACGGGCCGCGCCCGGGACGTCATGGGCAGCGAGGGCGCCACGACGGCATACCTCAAGGAGATCGCGCAGCTCCTCTCCACCTCCGAGGCCAAGACCCAGGCGCTTCAAATCTTCGAGGAGCTGTTGACGGTGGATGGGCAGCTCGCGCCCCGCGAGGAAGAGCTGCTCACCAAGGCGCGTGTTCACCTCGTTCTGTGATCGTCCGCCGCGATGATGAGCCTCCAGCAACGATGGGAAGATCTATGGCGTGACCCCAAGCAGGGTACGCTGCTGCTGCGTCGCGCGGGTTTCCTTGGCACAGCGCTCGTCTGTTGGCACGCTGCTACCGTCATTCACGAGAGCGGCTCGACGCTTAACTATGGTCTGTCCGCGCTCTTGATGCTCAGTGGTTACCTGCTTGGTTTCCTCAACCTTGGTCTGGCGATTTTCGATCGACCTTCGCGCCGCGCACAAATCGTGATCCCCCTCTCCCTCACCTTGGCCTTCGTCATCTGGGGTCAGATGGCGTCTATCGCGGGTCGAGAGCAGGGCGTGCTCTCGACCGACGTTTGGATCTTCATGGACTACGCCGCTCAGCTGCTGCTCGACGGCGAAAACCCCTACACCCAGGAGCTCCTTGAGGCCTTCCGCATCAACCGCATGGGCTTTCATTTCAGCACCCCGTTGCTCGATGGGTCTCTCAGCGGTCGCGTCGCTTATCCCGCGCTCTCCTTCCTCGTCTTCGTGCCCCTGCGTTTGCTCTCCATCCCCACCGAGTGGCTCTTTCCGCTCACCCTTGGTGTGTCTTGGCTGCTGATTTATCGCTGGGCTCCGGCTCACCTCAGGCCCCTCGTCTTGTTGCCCTTCTTCTTCGAAGACCGCTACCTCTTCTACGCATTTGGAGGCGTGAGCGACAGCGGCTGGGCGCTGCTGCTGCTGATGATGGTTCGCAGCTGGGACAAACCAACACAGCGCGCGGTCTTCTACGGCCTCGCCGCGAGCTTCAAACATCAGCCTTGGTTGCTGGCGCCTTTGCTGCTCGTGCGCCTCTGGCACGAGGCTGGCGCTGAGCAGCGTTGGCGTGAGATGTGGCGCTTCGCGTGGATCAGCACGGTGACCTTCCTCGTGCTCAACTCGCCCTTCATCCTTTGGTCGCCTACCGCCTGGCTGGCAGGGGTCTTCGAGCCCGTGGTGGCGCCGATGATCACCTTCGGGCAGGGCCTCTCCATGCTCAGCATGTTTGGTGTGGCGGCCATCCCCAAGGGGCTGCACTCGCTCTTGATGCTGATGATCTATGCGCTGGGGCTCTGGACCTACGCTCGCCATTATTCACGCGTGCGGGCCTTGCTCTGGATCGTGCCCGCGCTGGCGCTCTTTTTCGCCAACCGCAGCCTCACCTCCTATTGGTATTATTATCTGATCCCCCTCGTATTGGACCTCGTGTGGCGCTGGTCGTCGCCTCGAAGCACATCGCAAGAGGTGCGTGTAGCCTCCGTGAGCTGGCGCCCCACCGCCCTGGCTGCCGTGGGCGTCGCCGTCTTGGTGGTCGTCGTCACCCTCTGGGGCGTTGTGCGTGCACGACCTCTGGAGGTCAGGGTGCTCGCGCCGATCATCTCCAAGGGCAACTTCGCCTCGGCCCTCAGCATGGCGCATTCATCAGGGGCCGCGTTTCCTCAAGCCTGGCGAGCGAGCACGGTTTCGCATCGAGAGCAGCACACCCTTCAGCACCTTCGATATGCGTCGTGGGGCGCGGCTCACAGTGCGCGATACCCACGAGCAGGCGCTCTCTGCCACGACCCGAGTGTTGCCAGAATCACAATTCGCCTTCCCCGATGTGATCCCCAACGGCGAGTTTCGCTATTGGGACGGGCAGGGCCGGCCAACCTTCTGGGGCTTCGCCAAGAAGGACGCGGGGTGTCAAATCAAGCTGCAGACCTTGGGGCAGCGTGGAGCACCGGAGCAGGCGCTGCGCCTTTCGCTCCCAGGTCGAAAAGTGCAAGAGGCGCTGATCCTCGACACCTATGTGGTGCTCCCTTCTCATCAGCTGGAGCTGACCATCCGCCTACCCCTGCAGGCCAATCGCTTGCCCGATTTGGCGCTGATGTATGGGCTACGTGTGGTG
>JAFCZD010000676.1 GCA_019314525.1 Deltaproteobacteria bacterium | reverse complement strand
ACCCGCATCTGTCTCTTCTGGCACGCAGAGGTGAATGTCACCGGAGGGCTGACAATGAACCAAGTCAGCACCGCAGCCCGTCTCGGGCTCACAGACGATGGTACAGAACCCTAGGCCATTGACCACCGCACACATCTTCGACGCACAATCCTCAGGTTTCTCGCATGCTGCCCCTATGCCACCCAGATCCCAGCCATCGCCAACGCAGACAGCTGTGGCGTCATCGCCAGCGACACACTGAGCGGCCGTTGGACAATCGGGAGCGCTAACATCGCAAGGCTGAGTGCAACGCGACATGTCACCGACGGTTGCGCAGACATCGCCCTCGCACTCGCCCGGCTCTGTGCAAAGGGAGCCAAAAGCCTTCTTCGCCGGAGGAAGCGGCGTTATGGCGCAATCCACCGGGTTATTGCCACTGTCGCAGATGACATCCGTGGCGATGCTGTGAATCCAATCAAAATACACATCGGCCCGTGTTTGAACGCTCAGCAGACTACAGTCTGTATCCCCCCTCGAGGTGACGGCCACCAAGCGCCAGTCTTCGCCGCCGTCGGTCGCCGCGTTCATGAACGTCGGCCCCCCCGAATCGCCCTGACAGGCGATGCCTTTGTCTATTCCGCCGAGGAGAATTTCGGAACTCTCAGCATTGGACATCATCATCGTGCCCTCGTATTTGGTCCCGGTAGAGAAGGGATTACTCCTATCTGTGGTCCCATATCCCACCACCAGGGCGTCGGCTCCCAGGCGTAGGGTCTTGCCCACCTGCTCGGGCCGCAGCATCTTCATCGGCTCCACGGGCGCATCTTTTGAGAGCTTGACGAGAGCGATGTCACCCCAATCGGCGAGCTCAGCTGGCACTTCACTGGTGTAATCAAACTCCGGATGGGGGTACACACTCTCGACCGCGATGAGGTTGGAGGCATTGGCCGTCTTGACGGAGTCGCCAAAGAAGACGTCAAACGACCCCTGCATTTGAGGGTTTGTCACGCAATGCGCAGCCGTCAGAACAAAGCGCTTTGAGATCAAAGTACCGGTGCAAAACGATCGATAGGAGCCGTAGAAGCCCTGCACGAAAGACACCACCGTGGGATGTGCGCCTGGCGCGCTCTGAACCCCACCCAGAATGGCGGACTGCTGCATCTCCACGTTGGGGGCATCTTGGGGACCGCAGGCCACGAGCGTGAGCGTGAACGTGAGCGCGAGCACGGCTGCCGCGCGACTACGAGCTGCACGAGCTGCCAAGTGACCACAAGATGTAGGGGTTTCGGCTACAACGTAGGACATATCTTACTCCATAAGACAAGAAGCGTTTACACTCATAAGCCCTTCTGCTCTTAGCATGTGACAAGAGAAGCTGCAGCCCCACCGTCCAAAGCACCAGTTTGGCAGAATTTTCTCACTCCTGACGCATCGACTTTGGCGTATCTTGGAGGTGGCTCAGCCGTGTTTGCCCCTAGCGCGTCGGGAATGATAAAGAGCAGCGATGCAAGTCCTCGAGTTGCAAGCGATGGACCTCACGTTGGTGGGGCTCTACCTCGCGTTGATCTTCTGGATCGGGCTTCGTGCTCGCCGCACGGCCACGGCCAGCGATGACTTCCTGCTTGCCGGCCGTGGGCTAACGCTACCGCTCTTCGTTGGTAGCCTCGTGTCCACTTGGTATGGCGGCCTCTTGGGTGTCACCGAGATCGCCTTCACCGATGGTGTGGCCGCCTGGCTCACTCAGGGCGGCTTCTGGTACGCGGCGTATCTGGTCTTCGCGCTCTTCCTCGCGGGGCGCTTAGCGAGCAGCCAACACACCACCCTCCCCGACCAAATTGGCGCGCTCCACGGTGAAGGCGCCCGTCGCCTCGCCACCTTGCTCAACTACCTCAACGTCGTGCCCATCGCTTATGTGCTCTCTCTGGGCATCATCGTGCAGCTCTTCTCTGGTTGGTCCTTAACACCCTCGGTGCTCCTCGCTACGGCCATCGCCGCTGCCTACAGCGTGGTGGGAGGTTTTCGCGCGGTGGTCTACACCGACCTGCTGCAGTTCGCCTTGATGTGCGTGGTGGTGGCCATGGTCCTCGCGGCCGCCGTGTTCGGCCTCGGAGATGGCGCGTACCTCGCCCAACGGCTCCCCGCCACCCATCTCCAATTCACAGGGGCTGTCAGCGGCCAAGAACTGAGCACCTGGGGGTTGATCGCTTTTTCCACCCTCGTCGATCCCAACTTCTACCACCGCTGCTACGCCGCGGAGTCTCCAGCGGTGGCTCGACGCGGCATGCTGCTGGCCATCGGGTTCTGGTTGCTCTTCGACGTCTGCACCGTCTTTGGAGGGCTCTACGCCCGCGCCGCCCTTGGGCCCGACGCCGATCCTCAGCTCGCCTACCCGCTGATGGCTTGGCAGCTGCTTCCGCCGGGCTTGCGCGGCCTGCTCATCGTCGGCCTCTTGGCCACGGCCATGTCCACCGTCGACTCCTACTGCTTCATCGGAGCCATGACCCTCAGTCATGATGTGTGGCGGCGGCACATCGCGCCCGAAAGCAGCGAGGAACGCGTGGTGATGATCACGCGCCTGGGCGTCTTCCTCACTGCCGCCTTGGCGGCCGCGCTGGCCCTCGTCTTCGGCGGATCCTTCAAGAGCATCTGGAAGACCCTCGGCTCCTTGAGCACCGCGGCGATGCTGCTGCCGGCGCTGCTCGGCCTCGCGGGGTGGCGTCCGCGTGGGGCAGGCCTCGCGGGCATGTTGGGGGGCATGGTGGGCACGCTCGGCTGGGCGTCGTTGCGTGGCCTCCATGTGCCTTGGGCCATGGGGGTGGAGCCCCTGCTCCCAGGCGGGGCGCTCTCATTGCTCGCCTATGGGCTGCGCGGGATCACACGCAGGAAGGAACCCTAACCCTGTGGACTGGACGACCTTACTGCTGGTAGACGCAGGGATGTTGGTGGTCGCGACGACGATCATCGTCGTCCTCTTCTTGCGCGACATAAGGAGCCGCCATGAGTGATTCGTCTAGCCATGACTCTGTTGAGTGGGTCAACACGGCGGAGCTGGGCTACACACCAGCCCCCCTCGACCACTTCATGTTGGAGGCCAATTTCATCGGGGGCGATGACCGCCTGGAGCTGGCCTATTATCAACGACAGCAGACTGACGGTGTATTGTTCGCAAAGGTCTATTTCGCTGAAGGTGCCCAGGG
>JAFCZD010000675.1 GCA_019314525.1 Deltaproteobacteria bacterium | reverse complement strand
GATTGTTATCCCTTCGCTTTCTTGGTTGCGGCTCGAGTCAGGTGTGAACTTGGTGTTGTCGAGCAGCGACCTCGAACTTTGCGATTAGGTGTTACACAGCTGCCAGTGGCAGGCTCCTCAAGGACCTTTGATTTTAGGTGACCTGTTGATCCTTGTAGTGGCTAGCCCGTCAGTCCAGCAGACCGTATTGAAGAAGAGCATGATATTGCTGCTGAAGGCACGTTGTGCTCAGTTTGTACAAAACCCTACAAGCTTCTGTCACAGACAGAGGATTCCTGTGGGCGGCGCCGCAAGAAGCCTATCCCGACGGTCACAGATGTGGCCAACGCGCTAGAGCGCTACGCTGACGCAGATAGGCTATTTCCTGCGAAAGCTCATCAGCAATGAGTCGACCCCAAGCGCCGAAACCCGCAGGCAGCGTACCCTGAAGATCTTCCGGATCGTATCCATCAGCCTGGGGTTGCTCGCTGCTCTTGGGGGGATCTTGGCTTGGATTCGCAAAGAGAATAAGAGAGTCGCGGTGAGCGCCCTCGGTGTGGGCATCATTTCCGCTGCGTGGGTCTATGTGGTGGTTGCCATCGTGATCGCAATCCTTCTTGCCATCTTGTTTGTGGTCATCTCTGAGGGTGGGTAGCGGTCGTTTCTCAGGGCCGAAGCTATACCAGAGGGCCGCAAAACCCGACGGTCCAGCATGTGAAGCCCTCTACGGGGCAGCACTCCTTGGGGACCCCATTCGTCAGGGGTACGCCCTGAGTAACGTGGGTGGGATCTTGGCTGCCTCTGGAGACCATGCGAGGGCGGCCTCGAGGATGAGTCGAGCGAGTTAGATCTCGACCCAGACGATGCCGTGTGATCGCCGCGGTGCAAGCCGAGGCGGTGCAGGCGCCCATCAGGCAACCGCACTTTTTCGAGCAGACGCCGCCTTCGCGAAAACAGTCACCTCTTTCAGCGCAGCAGAAAGGGTTTTCGCTGCACGCCGGGCTTTCCGTTAAGGCCGACGACAGGAAGACACTCGAGCGACTTCTGCGTTATGGGTCGAGGCCTCCCTTTGCTCAGAAGCGGCTCTCGCAGCTGCCTTCGGGCAAGGTCCGATTGAAGTTCCGCAAACCCTGCTACACTGGACAGACCCAGCTCGTGCTCGAGCCCGAGGCTTTTCTCCGACGCCTCGTTGCCCTCATCCCGCCCCCAAGGTGGCATTTGACTCGATATCACGGCATCTTCTCGGACCATTCCAGCATGCGGCCCAAGCTCGCGGCGCTGCTGCCTGAGTCGTCGTCACCTACCTCCTGCCAAGAGGTCTCCGCTGATGGTGGGATGCAACAAGATGACGAAGCGCTGCCCGACAATCCGCGGCGGCTCTCTTATGCGCAGCTCTTGTCGCGCGTTTTCGAACAAGACATCGGCTGCTGCCAACGCTGCGGTGGCTAGCTGCGTCTTGTTGCCTGCGTCGATGAGCCTGAGGCCGTCACCAAGATATTGAGCCATTTGGACCTGCCCACCGAAGTCCCCAGCTGGCACCCGCTCGTAGTCCGCCGCAGCTCGAACTTGGTGACTGGGATCCTGCCCCGTAACGCTGACCTCACCTCTGTGAATGCACGCCTTCTACGATCGGCGGCCAGAGTCCGACTTGCTGCGCTGGCCCCCTGCGCGAAGATCACGCGCTGGAGTGATGACAATGCGCCTCTCACAGCTGGCCTCGAGCAGGAAGAGCGCATCAGCCCCAGCTGAGATGTGGCACCAAGGGGGCGACGAGCGCCTCCATCTCCTCGAGGCGGCTCAGGTCGACGCCGCGCTTGTTCTTGCTGTAGCGCAGCGTGATGGTCGTGAGCTTGGCCCGGCGGAGACCCTTGAGTGCCGCTGTGAGCAGGGGAGCGATGGGGCGCAGCTTGTCACGATGAATCGGCCAGTCGAATCTGAGTGATAGCGACAAGGCTCCATCAGCGCCGCGAAGCAGCTCCAAGACGAGATTGCAGGGACGCTTTGGATAACTGTAGTTGGGCGAGTCGTAGAAATCGTCCGGCGCAAAGCGCGCCTGGAGCCGCGTGAGCTTGGGCAGCTTTCCTTGGTGGAGCGCGTCGATCCATTGGCTAAGACGAATAGGCGTGTTGTCGCAATCGAGCTCGAGTTGCTCGAGTTGCCCGCCGAGCTTTCCGTCGATTAGCCAGCTGTAGGCCGAGATTTGAGCGCACTGCCGCGCATAATAATGGTTCGCTGGGCTAAGGCTCAAGCTGGTGAGGGCCTCGAGGGCACCGACCTCGCAGATGGTCTGCCAATAGGAGAGGTCCATCGGGCGGGCCTGATCGATCCACCACTCTCGATCGCCCTGGACTGATGGGCGCGTCCAGCTGCTCGCTCGCGAGTAGTTGACGTGTCCCGTATCGATGAAAGCCGACTGTGCGTGGCGTAGTGGGATGGGGCGGTCTTTCCGACAGAGGCTGGCGAGGGCCTCTGCGCTCAAGGACGCGCGCTGCAACGAGCAGAGGATGGGTTCGAGGAGAAACAACTCATCGTTGCACGCGTCGATCTCCTCGACGGTCTTCCAAAGGTCGCAGGTCGCGAGCTCCTGCCGCTGACGCTCGGTCTTGAAGACCACCGTGCCGCCGCTGAGAAAGCCCCGCGCAAATCGCGCAGAGGTGAGCACCGCGTCGAGCGGGTGGATCCACCGATGCCCATGCTGCTGGATCAGCTCCTTTTCCCGCCGTGTCGCCTTCGTGCTGAGCTTGCCTCGCCGCTGGCGCTCGTACTGGAGCATGATCAGCTCTCCTCGTGGGTCATCCCGTTCGAGTAGCCAATCGGCGTAGACTAGCCGTGGGTCGTCTGCGTCAGGGTCTCGATAGATCTCGGCCAGCAAGGCCTCTTCGGCTTCGGCTTTTTTATCGGGGAGAATGCTCTCTACCAGTGCGCCTTCACTCCATGGGGCCGCTTCCAGGGTATCCAGCAGCGCCTCGATGGTGCTCAATGTGGGCCCATCCTTCACGGGTAAAGAGGGGGGCGCGCCGGAGAACTTGGCGAGCAGCCGTTTCACTGGATCGGCGATGTGGCGCTTTTTGTGTCGACTCAATTGCTCGAGAATTGGTGTCACGCGAAGATCACCCGTGCGCTGAGTAAGCTTGAACGCGGCGGTTCGAGCGCGGCCCGCCTCATGGGCTGCGAAAGCACAGGAGGCTCGCACCACCGCTGTGGGTATCCGAGGGTCCACGGGAAAGTCGGCGAGCGCTTCGATCCAGCGCCAGAGCATATGCATGGTCGCGTCGCCGAGCACCGCCAGCAGGCGGCCCACGTCCTGTGAGCGGCGGGAGCTGGCGATGTCGTGCCAGCTCTCATCGAGCGCGGGGCTCTTTGCCTTGCCCTCGATGGGGGGTAAGCAGCGGTCGATCCAGTTACTAAGGCGCTCGATCGTTGCGGCCAACGTGGCGCTCGGGGTCTTCCGCCAGGCGACGAGCAGCGCCTCAAGGCTGTCGATGGGGTGATCAGGCAGCAATGACAGAGCGCGGCTCAGTTGTGGGGCATGCATTTGCTCGGCAGCAGGTGCCCC
>JAFCZD010000674.1 GCA_019314525.1 Deltaproteobacteria bacterium | reverse complement strand
CTCCAAGCGCTCCTCGCCGTCTACGACAACTGCAACAGCCTGCACACCAACGCCTATGACGAGGCCATCACCACGCCCACAGAGGAGTCCGTGCGCCGTGCGCTGGCGATCCAGCTGATCCTCAGCCGCGAGTTTGGTGTGGCGAAGAACGAAAACCCCCTCCAGGGCGCCTTCATCAACGAAGAGCTGACGGAGCTAGTAGAGGAGGCTGTGCTTGTCGAGTTCGAACGCATCTCTGAGCGCGGGGGGGTGTTGGGCGCCATGGAGCGCATGTATCAGCGCTCCAAGATTCAAGAGGAGAGCCTCGCCTACGAGCACCAGAAACACTCAGGCGAGCTGCCCATCATCGGCGTCAACACCTTCACGTCTGCCAAAGACAAGCAGGCCAACGAGACCACTATCGAGCTGATCCGCTCCACCGACGAGGAGAAACAAGACCAGCTCTCGCGCCTCAAAGCGTTCCACGAACAACACAGCGAGGCCGCCCCCGAAGCCATGGAGCGCCTCAAACAGGTGGCTATCGCCGGCGAGAATATCTTCGGTGAGCTCGTGCGCGCCGCAGAGGTGCTCTCTTTGGGCCAAATCACTCACGCCCTCTACGAAGTGGGCGGACAATATCGACGCAATATGTAGAGCTGGGAGGCATCCATGGAGTTAACAAACGAGTTCGTAAAACGTGTGCTGAAGAACCTCCCGGCGAGTGAGCCGCGAGACTTCCTCTTCAAGAACTGGAGCTTCGGTGGCAAGCCCACGAAGGAAGGCTTCGGCATGCTGCCTGTGCCAGGGGTCGACGCCGAGAGGCTACTCGGGCGCATCACCGATGTGGACCATTACGTGGGCAACTTGGCCCATGTCGTGGAGTGTCGCACCGTCGCTGACGCCGCCTACACGCCCCCGCAGCAGACGCGATTCTATCAACGCGTCAAAATCCCTCTGCTTGGAGATGTGCACCACGAGCTGCTGATGGAGCGCCTGGGCAAGCATGAGGGCTACGAGATCGCCGCCTGGACGATACTCGAGAGCGAGACCGCCGCGCTCAACAAGAAGAAGGGCATGCGCAGCCAATACAACGAAGGCTGCTGGCTCATCGGCGAGGGCGTGGTGGGCTACGCCCTCAGCTCCGCCCCACGCAAGGACGATGTGGGCTTCCTCAAGTGGAAGGCCATGACTGTCGGTGCCGACGCGGCCGCACCAAAGATACTCCGAGAGAATATCGAGGCCATGTCCAAGTGGACGGCCCGCGGCTAGATCGCCTCTTCATCAGAGCTGAGTGTGTTCTGAACTGTTCACCATTTCCGCCGGCGTCATTTGGCTAGATCGCTCAGAAGGGTCTTGATGGCGTCCATCAGGGGCATGAACACATCCAGATCCCCCCCTGACACCCCATCATCCTGACCGAAGTAGTCACTCTCAAAGACGCCGGTGGAGAGTGCATCGATGATGTTGAGGTCACCACAGGACAAGTCTGCGGGCAGGTAGATCGCGGTCCCATCGGTGCTCGCACCTCTGATGAGCATGCCAGCCTCCCGCCAACCGTCGGCGCCAGCAGGAGCAACGCAAGCGTTGGGCTTAAATATCACCACCACAGCATGCTCACAGCCGATCCAATTCGCCATCTGTGAGACGAAGGATTGAACCATGTACAGATCCCGAGCATTGTAGACAAAGACGGAGTCTTCCAACGCAGGTTTGGTGCCAAAGAGATCGGGGGTCGCATCTAGACCAGCATCTGGAACAGGGAGTGCGCCATCAACGCTTGCCCACGTATCCTCAATAGCACCATCTACGGGGCCTGCTGCATCGGGGAGCCCCCCGTCCACCTCCGCCCTACCCAGACAATTGAGAGTCAAGGCAGACATCATTCTCTGCAGATTACTGATGAGCAGCGTCTTGGTCGTTGCTTGGGGGCAAACTGGCCCGATATCAGGCCAGATGTCTGGTCCAACGTCCGCGGGGATTTGCTCGCCTGCTGCATCTGTCACATCCAACGCTGGCCCGGCTTCGGTGAGCACCCCCGCATCCAAAGCAGCATCCACGAAGAGATCCGCGACGAAAGTGTCGGTATCCACCACACCAGCATCTGCTACTCCTGCCTCCAACACCTCTGTTACGTCGATCACAGAGGCTCTTCGGTCAGGTGTCGAATCTGGAGGTGTACTGGTTGTATAACCTGCAATGCCACGGCAGCCGAGGGGCACACCGAGGACCACCGCCAGCAAGGCAACGCGACATGTTGAGTTCGAAAAGTTGGACATAGAACGTCCAAAGATTCTACCACAGCACTGGAAACGGGAAAGGGCGCTGGAGTGGCGCTACGATCTCGCGAACTGGATCAGAAGCGCCTTGATGGCGTCCATCAGCGGAAGAAAATGGTCATAAGGCTCCGAGAGAAGATCATCGGGACCAAAAAAATCACGCTCGAAGGTGCCAAAGGGGCGGGCGTTGATCACGTTAAGGTCACGCCGTGACAGGTCAATCGGCAGTTTTAGAGTCGTCTTGTCGATCCTTGTCGCACGTCGGATCACGATCCCACCTTCGCTCCAGTTGTCGGTGCCGCAGGTGGCAGGGCTAAACATCACCAAGACAGCAGGCGCGCATGTAATCCAAGCCGCCATCTCAGGAACATACCTGTCGGCTATGTAGATTTTTCGCGCGTCGAAAACATAATAATTGGGATCGAGTTCCAGCGCTTGCTTGCTATCGAAGACTTCTGGGACCATGTCTGCCAGGCCAGCGTCAGAAAGCAGGGCGGAGTCGGAGCCAGCCGCGTCGGAGCTAGCCGCGTCCGGGCTGGCAGAGTCAGCGCTGGCAGCATCAGCGACGCCGCCGTCCACCTCATCCCCATTCAAACAATTCAGCCCCAAAGCGAGCAGCGCCGCCCTGAGATTGGTAACACTGATGGTCTTCGTCGCCACCGCTGGCGGACACCAACCGAGGTCAGGCCAAATGTCTGGTCCAAGATCGACGACTGCCTGCTCCCCTGCTGCATCGAGGCCGGGACCCACCTCCGTGGGCACACCCGCTTCCGTGGGCACACCCGCTTCCGTGGGCACACCCGCCTCTGCGTCCAAGGCATCGGGCACACCCGCCTCTGCGTCCAAGGCTGCATCGGGCCCGCCTGCCTCCACCACATGGTCCCCATCGATCACAGGATGCCTGATGTCAAAGCTGGCCGGT
>JAFCZD010000673.1 GCA_019314525.1 Deltaproteobacteria bacterium | reverse complement strand
GTGCCCCTTCAAGGGGCATTTGCTCGCTCTCCCAAAACCTGCTTTGCTCCCTCGTCGCCGGATATGATTCCGGATACCTAGTCGGCCATTTGGCTGCAGCGCGGCTGCACGCACTTGGGCGGTCGGCCGAAATCAGGCATGAAAAACAAGCGAAGCCCCCGATATGGAGGATCCATGAACAGCGTCTATTCAATGATCGCCCTCTGCCTATGCATCGGCTGCGGCAAGGCGCCCTTGGCCGTCTCCGAGGATGGCTCAAGCCCCGCGGATGGTGCGACCCCAATCGACAGCCGCTCTGGCCTCGATAGGAGCGATGATGGCGCCGATACACACCGAGACGCCGGTCTTGATGCGGCCCAAGAAGCCGATATAGCGCTGGGTGACCTCTATATCGCCCCATATCCGGACGTCACCTTCAAAGATCCCTTCAACTGCCCAACCCCTGGGCCGGATGCTGGAATGCCGGATTCCGGAGGAGCGGATGCCACAGCACCAAATACCTGTGGCAGCGCTACGGCCGAAGAGCTGGCTGCGACCCCCCGGGGCAATCGCGTGGTGGAAGACCTCGCCTTGAGCTTCTCTGACCCACCGCGCCTTACCGCAAGATCATGTGTTTATGACCGGCTGGAAAAAGACCTCTTGGAGATCTGGAAACGCGATCCGGCCACTGAAGCCGTGGGAGCCCAGCTCTCGTATATCCCGAGCAAATTGGTGCTCAAAGTCGACAAGGCGACCTTGGCCGCCATGCAAGACGGAAGTTATGCGGCCTGGACATGTCTCAACCAACGCTATGGCGCAACGATGGGTTCGGTCATAGAGTCGCTCGGCCTCCTGCTGCTCGAATTCCCCGGGGTATTGAGCTGCCCAGCCTTAATCGTGGACTATAAAGGCCTTCCCGGCGTCGAAAACGCCAGCTGCGATCATTATTTGGGAGGCTCCACCTCCTGCGTGGGAATGAGCCCCTCGGGTGAATTGAATTATGTCTTCATCAGAAGCGCTTCATGCCCCCCCACCTGTGTGCATGTGGCGTTCACCCATTATCGCAGCGACCACCAAGGCACGATTAGCGCGGGTTCACCCTGGAAAGCGTTTGATGCCGAGGGCGCCCGCGAGGTTGCCGAACTCTGCGGACGTTGGGGTGCAAAATGATCTTCATGAGCCATAAAATGAGTCTATCCAAAGCAGCCCTTTTCGGACTTTTGATCGTGCATCTTGGCACCACAGCCTGCTCGGGACCTCGGCCTAAGATGGATGGTGCTTCGGACCAATTCCCCTCAGGGGACCAAACCAGCGAGATCGGCGATGCTGGACCCTGGGAAGATTCCTCCCCTGTTGACGATGCGGGGGTAGAAGCCGCCCCCGCGCCCTGTACTTTGGGAACCCCAGGATGCCTGGGCCAAGCTCGCCTATGGGCAGATACGATGCGCACCCCGGCACCTTTTCTCGCCAGCGGGAAGGCGTACTATATGGTGCGCGGCTACAACGCCCCCATGAGCGTGGGCGATAGGATCGTCTACGTGGGCAACGATGGCGAAGCCATTTGGCTTTTTGGCCTCGACCCAAAAACGTCAAAGATCGAGCAGCTGGCGCGCATCAACGACGTCCTGTCGCCGAGCACTCCCAATCCCCGATACCCCACCATAACGCTTCACCGAGCCCAGGGAGATGTGGTGGTTTCCGTGGATAAAAAACCCCGCTGGCGCACGGACGGCAGTCTCGGTGGAACCCACGCCCTCGCCGAGCAATCATCCTGGAATAAGGCTGTCTCCGCGGATGGCTATAGCCACTTTGCGATTGTGGTGGCGGGCCGGGCCCTGTTCCATTTCTCCACCACGCTGGTTCGCTACGATATTGATGCTGAGAGCACTCGTTCCTACCCCACAGTCGCTGGTCCCCGATATACCTGCACGTGGCTACTGTCCGGGGACAACCTATTTGTGACGGCCGATGGAGACCAGGTGGTGCGCATCGACGCCAAAGGCACGGTCCACCCTCTCGGTCTCAACACCGAAGACTTCACCGTCGCCAAACTTGGGCCGAGCGCCTTTCTGATCCGCGATTTACGCGAAGGCAGCCTCTGGCTTAGCGATGGCATCTCCGCCTCTGCCACCCGGATCCAGAGCGGATTTTCAGCGAGAAGCCATCGCTTGATGTTCGCCCATGGGGGTCGCGCCTTCTTTGTGGGAGGAACCACTAGCTCCGATATCGGAGTCTGGGTCAGTGACGGCACGGGGGCGGGCACGGTCCAAAGCCAGACTTTTTTATGGCGCAGGGATTGGTCTATTTCCGCAGTACGCGCTTTTGGTGGCGCTCGGATGGCACCGCCGCTGGCACCTATGCGTTGCCCATAGCGACCTTTGAGCGACCGGGATGCCCCACGGCCAGGGGCGTGGTCTTTCCCATTGAAAAGAGCATCGCCGGAACAGCCCTCGGAGATACTCAGCTGTGGATCACCGACGGCACGGTGGCGGGTAGTCGCATCCTTGTGGATTCGCTCTCGGGCAAAGCCGCGAGTCTCGTCTGCGCACCCGATGGCGACGCCGCTTTTCTGATTACCCAGCCCACAGGATCTCCTCGGAACACCGTGAGCAAGCACCTCCTTTGGCGAAGTGATGGCACAGCCCAAGGCACTGTGTCTCTGGCTGAGTTTCGGGATATTACGGGTCCCTTGGAGCAACCCACCATTGCCGTCGTATCGGGGGCAGCATTTTGGGGGGGAACAAAAGCCGACGACCTCAAGCATCACGCGGTGCTCTGGCAGGCGGACACCAAGACCCAAGACGTGAAGCTGGCCCACGATGGACGCGACGGCACAGTGGGTCGTGTTGGCTGGATCGACACCATGACGTTGAGCGATGGTACGACGCGCCTCATCGTGGCCAGCGCCACCAGGCGGGGATTCAGTACGACAAACCCCTCTTTGCTCATGAGCCTGGGAGGTGGAAACGGTGATGGGATCGAGGTGCTCATGGGAAGCCATCTCTTCGACTTCTATGCTCCAGCCTTTCAAGATGCCCAGCTTCTGGGCGCGCAAGCGTTTATCCGCCCTCCCCAAGATGGCGCGTCCCCCACAGGTGATGCCTTCTTGTTCACGGTACTTGGCAAAGAGGTCTTTCGCAGCGATGGCACAAAAGACGGCACCTCGCTCCTTCCTATCCGGCCTGAGTTATGGGTCCCGCCGACCTACGGCTCGAAGAAGCTCTTCTACAGCGGACCGCCTGCGGGTGCCAACGAACACCGGTTGCGCGTTTTGCCCCTCGGTGGCGCAGCGGAAGACATTGTGGACTTGGGCCCGCCGATACTGGTCCCCAGCTGGAATTTGCCGAGCTATGCCCACGACGGGGATCAGCTGATCTACATCACCAAAGACAGCACTTTATGGCGAAGCGATGGCACCGCTGCAAATACCCGAGCCGTTACGATCCTGCCACCGAGAACATCGCCCAATAATGCTTGGCCGGCAGACATCCGTCTTCGTGTGCAAAAAATCGTGACTGTGGGTGCTCAGCGGTTGATCTTGATCCATGCATACGACCCCGCAACATCGATGGGCCAATCTTACCTTCTTGGCATGAATGCCACAGACACTTCCGCCTCCGATGTTTTCACGGGCAGCGCTGTTGATATGGAGGTTGTGGGGGATTGGGCGCTATTCTTCTCCGCTGGCTCTCCCTGGGCCGTGGATGGAACGCTGGCCGGCACCGTGAACTTGGCCCCAGCCTTTGGCCCCTTGAATGACGGCCAATACATCCGCTACCTGACCTCCCTGCCAGGTAACCGAGCCCTCTTGCTCCTCAAAGAGACCCAAAGCCTCAACGTTAGAATCGACAAGGCCCTGTGGATCAGCGACGGCACCCTCGCGGGCACCTTCGAGTTGTTGAAGATCAACACCCTGATCCAGAAAGGGGATGTGGTTTCCTGGGATGACAAGCTCAGTCTGTTGGTAATCGCGGGGGTCCTATGGCGCACCGACGGCACCGTCTCCGGCACACAGCGGCTCACCCCTCCGGGACTACGGGTTCATGAAGTCAGCGCGACAACGGCAGGCGCCATCTACTTCACCGCCGAAGACACAGAGCACGGTGTAGAGCTTTGGCATACCACGGCTCGCGCTGCCCCCACCCTCGTCAAGGATATCGCCCCCGGCCCGGCGGATAGCGCCCCACAACATTTCAAGGTCATTGGAGACTATCTGTATTTTTCAGCCACCACAAAAGCCGCTGGCCGAGAACCCTATGTGCTCGATACCCGGGACCAAGAGATGCAAATGATCGGCGATATCCGTCCTGGGCCGCGCTCCAACTTCACGGGCTTCAACGGGTCGATCGTGTTCTCAGCTGACCACTCCCTCTACGGCCACGAGCTCTGGCAGCTGCCTGCCCCTGGATCCCTCACCCCTTAGAGCGGACAGGCACCAGTGGACCTTGTCGCTGCCCTTTGCCCTTCGCTATCGAGGTGCGGGCTTTCATTGGCTGTGGGAGCGCCGGATGGAACGTGCCGGTGGCGGGTAGTTGCCGTCGTTTTTCGATCGCGTAGGCATTCATATGTGGCAGGGCAGTCGTCGTCCGAATTCGGACAAAGCCGAGGTTATGGAGTAAGACTCTCGGTCGATGGCGATGAAAGAGCGAAAACCCAAGGCCAAAGCTTCGAGACTGGCTTGGGCTTTGGGTTGGATCGAGCGGGTCGGCAACGCCCTGCCGCATCCGGCAACGCTCTTTGCGCTCTTTGCGCTGCTGCTGGTGATCCTCTCATGGATACTGGGTGAGCTCGGTCTTTCAGCCATAAACCCCAAAGACGGCAGCGTGATCCATCCCGTTCAGCTCACCTCGCGCGCGGGCCTGCACTGGATTCTGGAGCACACCATCACGAACTTCACCGGCTTCGCCCCGTTGGGGACGGTGGTGGTGGCGATGCTCGGCATCGGTGTGGCCGAAAAGAGCGGCCTGGTGGGGACCGCATTGCGGCTCCTGCTGCACGCCGCACCCCGCCGGCTGTTGACCTTCGTGATCGTGCTGGCGGGTGTGTTGTCCAATATGGCCAGCGACGTGGGCTATGTGTTGCTCGTCCCCCTGGGCGCGAGCATCTTCCTTTCCGTTGGGCGTCATCCCATCGCTGGACTCGCCGCGGCCTTTGCCGGGGTGTCCGGGGGATTCAGCGCTAACTTGCTGCTCGGTACCATCGATCCGCTGCTGGCCGGAATCACGCAGGAGGCCGCCCGCATCGTCGACCCGGGCTACAGCGTCACGCCAGCGTGTAACTACTACTTCATGGTGGCTTCCACCCTGGTCATCGCAGCGGTGGGCACTTGGGTGACCGAGAAGCTCGTCGTCCCGCGCCTCGGCAGTTATCAGGGCTCGGTTAGCATCGAAGGCGAGGGGCAAGAGCTGCAACCGCTGACAGCGCTGGAGAAGCGAGGCTTGTGTTGGGCGTTGCTGGTGAGCCTCTTCCTCCTGGGGATTGTGCTGTTGGGGCTGGTGCCGAGCGGCGGGTTTCTGCGCAGCATCGAGACCGACAGCGTGCTGCATTCACCGTTCATGCACGGTATCGTGGCCTTCATCTTCGCCGGAGGCTTTTTGGCAGGTGTCGCCTATGGTGTAGCCGTCGGCACCTTCAAAAGCGACGCCGACGTGGTCAAGGGGATGAAGGAGGCGATGGACTCCCTGAGTCTCTTTTTGGTGCTCGTCTTTTTTGCGGCTCAATTCGTCGCCTTCTTCAAGTACTCGAACCTGGGGATCATCTTCGCGATCAAGGGGGCTGAAGCATTGAAGGCTTCCGGGTTGGGGGCGATACCGTTGATGCTGTTGTTCATCGTGCTGACGGGGCTGCTCAACCTTTGCATGGGCAGTGCATCGGCCAAGTGGGCCTTTATGGCGCCCATCTTCGTGCCGATGTTCATGTTGCTCGGCTACACACCTGAGCTCGTTCAGGGGGTCTACCGTATCGGCGACAGTGCGACGAACATCATCTCGCCGATGATGTCGTTCTTCGCGCTGATCGTCGCTTTTGTTCAACGTTATGAGCCGAAGGCGGGCATCGGGACCGTGATCGCGACGATGCTTCCCTACTCGTTGGCTTTCATGCTCGTCTGGATGGTGCTGCTCGCAATCTGGATGCTGCTGGGATTGCCACTCGGGCCAGGCGCTGGACTGCAGCTCTCCCGCTAAGCCGTCCTCAGCGCCCCATCGCCTGCATCGACTCGCCGTCCGCCATCGGCAAGATCCTGACCCGCTCTCTCCAAGCCGGTTACCCAGCCTGCCACTCCAAAACCCTTCCCCAAAGCCCTTATGCCTCACCAGAGTCTGGTCTCGTGCAATGGATCGTGGCACAGGTGGGAGCGGTACTGGATCTAGCTCATCGGCATCGAGTGCTGTAGAGCCCAGGGACCTCGTAGTCGCGGATGAAGAGCTCGTAGCTTCCGTCAGGGTGACGGTACACCTCGGGATTGCCGATGGGGGAGCCGAGACCAAGACCTTCGAGCCATTTGAGCAGGCCGTAACTGCCATCTATGTTGCGGAACGCATAACCCAAACGAGAGACCGTCGGCCTGAAATCCGCCACAACCACAAGCGAACCGTCACGAGTAATCGCAGGGTCATCGAGCCTGGCGCCATCCACCTCTGAAAACAACACCTCCGCGTCCCAATCACGCAAGCTAGCGTCGCGCGGCGTGGCCCGATAAATCCAACTCGCACCTTTGACGTAGTTGAAAATCAACTCCAGCGCGTCTGAAACGCTAGGGCCATCCACATCGGCACCACTATCCAAGACGGCACCACCCACGCGGTGGTAAAGATTGATCTGCTCACAGGTGGCCTGGGAGGGAGGACAATGAAAGATGGTGCGCATAGAGACGCGCTTGGCCACCATCGCATGCACACCATCGGGCTGGCTGAAGAACGTCGTGTCCTCTTTGTCCGTGGTGGCCGACCAAGGGTCAGCATACCTTGCCCAAAGGCCAAAAGGCTTGGTGAGGGTCGTGCGACCGGAGAATGTGTAGGCTGTTGGCTCCCCGCGCAGAAGCGTCAAGCCATCAAGGCTGATGGCGGGTTCCGCCACGACGATGGCACTGCTCCCCGTAAATGCGACCACAGGATCACAAGTCAACACACGAGACACAATGGAATCGGCCGGCAGGGTGTCGACACTGCTGTCAACAGGGGTGGCGTCAACAGGTGCGTCGGTTGGCATGGTATCGTCCAACCTCGGGGGTCCATCGATAAACGCCAGCTCGAGAGTACCTGTGTCTCTTAGAGAGACATCATTGGGAACAGAAGTGGTGCGAGCGCACCCCGCCGACACAGAGCAGAATACGAGAAGTTTCCACCACAATAGCTTCATAGGTCATCAAGTGTAACAGAGTTTAGGTTCTGACAAAGCTCCACAAGACGACGCTCAACCATTGACCACAGCGGGTTGCACGGCGGTGTCCTTATTGTTGTCGCTGGATTCGCTCAAGAGCATGGGTTTGGGATCCTTCT
>JAFCZD010000672.1 GCA_019314525.1 Deltaproteobacteria bacterium | reverse complement strand
GCCGCGCACCCCTATGGTGATCCAACCCAGCCCGCCCCCAAAGGCCAGGTGACCTTCTACAACCTTGAAGAGATGGTGCACTTTCAGCAGCAACAATTGAGGGCGCGTGGCATCAACCCAGACACAGGGCGCCTGCCCTGGACCACGCTCATCGCCTCGGAGCAGGGCTGGACACGCGCCGTCGGCATTCAAACCCAAGCCCGCAATATCTGCGCCGCCCACGCCAAAGTCATGTCCATGCCCAACGTCGTGGTCGTGAGCCATAACCACTTCCACTCGGCACGGGCCGAGAACGACTCAAGTTCAACCTATGGACTGCTCCCCTATGCCGTCCACAGCGACCTCAGCAATATGCTCGACTACCCCACGGGAAAAGCTTACGCGGCCACTGGAGCGTCTTTTGGAAAGGACGCAAAGAACTACTGCTGCACCGAGTTTGGCTATGGATGTCCAGCGCCCGTGGTGATCGACCCCGACGCTGGGAAGGTCATCGGCATGGTCGACAGCCTGCGTGAAGAAGGTGAAGATGCCCAACTGCGAGGTTGGGCCTGCGCCAAGGGGCTCGCAGCGTCGATCACAGTGCACATCTATCGCGACAGCCCCGCCGGAAAGGGCTTCCTCGTCGCTGGTGTGCGAGCCAACCAGGCCAGCGAACCTGCGGTGGCCAGCGCCTGTGGTACCCAGGGCACCGCCTATCGCTTCGCCTATGCGCTCAGCGACACACTGCGCGCGAGTTTCGCGGGACAGGCGCTCTTCGTGCACGGCATCTCACCGGTGGGCGGCACACATAATTTGCTCAGCGGATCTGGTCGCTTCGTGATCCCCGCCTTGGCCGCGACTCCTGAACCTGAGCCTGAGCCTGAACCTGAGCCTGAACCTGAACCCAAGCCTGAACCTGAACCTGAGGCTACCTCAACCATCTACCGTCACTTCAATCCGACCACCAGCGACCATTGGTTCTCCATCGCCGCAAGCCACGCCGGCTACCGGCTCGAGAGCATGCCCTTCCGCACCTACCCCGCCCAAACGGCGAGTCGACGCCGAATTTACGACTGCTCTGTGAACCAAGACCACTTCGTCTCGACCAACGCTGCATGCGAAGGACAGACTGTGGTGGCCACACTGGGTTGGATCGAGAGCCAGCCGACGGCAGAGGCTAAGACTCCGCTCTACCGTTGCTTCAACCCACACTCAGGGGATCACATCCTGCTGCCTAGCGCAGCCATCTGCGAGAGCGTGGGCTACAGGCCAGAGGCGCTCTTGGGTTATGCACCCTGACCCTGAACACTTAAACCAAAATACCCCTACTTGAGGTGTCCCTTGGCCTTGAGCTTCTTCTGCGCGCGCATGGCGATACGCTGACCCCATTTCTGCCCAACGACCATGGAGTCGCGCATCAGCAGGGGTTGCAGCTTGACGAAGCGGCGCCCGAGGGGGGTGGAATAGAACTTGATGAGCCCGTCCACGTCCTTCATCGGCAGGTGCTTCTCGTAAACTTTCGCCACCTCTTTGATCAGGCCATCGATGTCTTTGCGAGAGATCAACGTATCCCAAAATTTGTGTGGAACCTTGGGCAGGCGCGTTTTGAACGAGCTGAGCATCTGACGCATGATCTGATCGCCCATGGCCGCAGCGCCTGTGAGCTTGAGGAGCTTATGGATCTTCTTCAGCTTGGCAGAGCCCGCCTCGGCGGAGGTCGTAGAGACCATCGCGCTGGACAACGAGAGGGTGAGGGCCAAGGCCAGCGTCATCAACTTATTCATCTGTGATTCTCCTCTTTGGCGTTTCAGCGCAGTTTGGCGCAGGAGCGATTCATACACCACGATAAGGCCCATGCACAGCCCACACTGGGCAGCCCAGCTAGCCTCACGTAGCCTCACGTAGCCTCACGTAGCCTCATGCAGCGCAACGCGATGTGCACCACCCCTCAGCGGGTGCTAGCTTTTCTGACTCCCTTGCACACGGGATATTCAGCGGGAGTGGTGATGAAAGAGCAAAATCGTCTAGCCGAGAGCAAGAACCCCTATCTCCTGCAGCACGCGGATAACCCCGTGCGCTGGCACCCCTGGGATGACGAGGCCCTCGCTCGCGCCAAGGCCGAGGACAAAGCGATCTTCCTCTCTGTGGGTTATTCCACCTGCCATTGGTGCCATGTGATGGAGCGGGAGAGCTTTGAGGACGAGTCCACAGCAGCCCTGCTCGATGAATATTTCATCAGCATCAAGGTTGACCGCGAGGAGCGGCCTGACCTCGACCGCGTCTACATGAGCTATGTGCAGGCCGTGGCTGGCTCAGGGGGCTGGCCCATGTCGGTTTGGCTCACACCCGATTTGCAGCCCTTCTATGGCGGCACCTATTTCCCCCCTGAAGATCGTTATGGCCGCCCTGGGTTTCGCACCCTGCTGCGGGAGATCGGCGAGGCTTGGCGCAACGAACGCCCACGGGTGCTAGAGACCGCCAAGGGTGCAGTGTCGGCGCTGCAACAGATCTCTGCTCCATCAGCGGCCGGCGATGTGCCCGCCGCGCTGCTCCTCGATAGCGCCTATGAGAGCTTCTCGAGCGCCTTTGACGCAACGTATGGCGGGTTTGGTAACGCCCCCAAATTTCCGCGCCCTGTCACGCTGAACTTCTTGCTGCGTCACTACGAGCGAAAGGCTGAGCCTCAAGCCTTGGAGATGGTCCGCGAGAGCCTCGAGGCCATGGCACGAGGCGGCATCTATGACCACCTTGGCGGCGGCTTTCACCGCTACTCGGTAGACCGCCAATGGCATCTACCGCACTTCGAAAAGATGCTCTACGACCAAGCTCAGCTCTTGAAGAGCCATGTCGAACTGCACCAGATCAGCGGTGATGCTGCCCACGCAGAGGTCGCCCACGGCATCGCACGTTACGTCCTGCGCGACCTGCGCGATGAAGCCCTCGGCGGCTTCTACTCGGCAGAGGACGCTGATAGCTTGGCGCCAGACGATCACCAACAAGAGCAAGCTCCCCAAAAGCGTGAGGGCGCCTTCTATGTTTGGACCCACAAAGAATTGGTCGAGCTGCTTGGTGAAGACAGCAAGGTCTTCTGCGAGCATTTTCAATGCTCCCCCGAGGGCAACGCCGAAGACCCCCATGGAGAGCTCGTACGCAAAAACATCCTGCACGCCCGTGGCCCCGCGGGAGAGGCAGCTGCCCGGCT
>JAFCZD010000185.1 GCA_019314525.1 Deltaproteobacteria bacterium | reverse complement strand
TTTGTTGCTCGAGCACCTTTGTCACTACCATGGCGTCGTCACAGTATGGGAGCATCTGCTTGGCCAAAGAGGGCGACCTCACCTTGATTGAGCGACATGCGGTCTTCTTTGGCAGCTGAATCTTCTGCTCGTGCAGCAGCGCGATGAGCGCCGCCGCGCGACGAGGCGCGCGCTGTCTTCGCAACTTTGGATCGGGACGCCATCCATAAGATGGTGTTACCAGGCGGTCAAGGGCGGTGGTCAGAGCAGTCCACGCTGCACGATGAATGAGCGATGCGACGGCAGCCTCCCAGGTCGTGTTAGCGCTGCGGTAGTCTTCGACCACCCGCTGGAGCACCAGCGTGTCCGTCGTCGGATGCGCCAGTCCTTGTTGTACGACGAGGTTCACGAGGGTTGAATCGTCGCAGCGTTTCCCGAGCACCAGCCATGCTCGCTCAGCGTCCTTTCGCTCGAGGGCGAGGCGAAAGAGTTCATAGGCTTCAAGGGGGGCCGATTCAACCCGAGCGAATTCGGGCGCGCAGCCACGGCCATCTCGAAAAAAGTGCCAAACGATCGTGATGTGTCGCCAGCGTAGGTCAGGCGGAAGCGGTGGCCATTGTGTACGAGCCATCAGCTGCAAGGCGGTGTTGTCGAAGCGATAGTTTCCCGACGCCCTGGACACGCGAAACGCGGTGGGTTTTCCAGGCCTCAGCGACACCGCCACAGCGACCGCTAGATGGTGGTCGTTGAGCGGATCCTCCGCCGATCTGAAATGCGTGGCCTGGCCTCTCACACCCTTATTCCAAGGTGCGTTGAGCTGTTGGTGGATCTCAGAAAGAAACGTCACCATGGCCTTGCTGTGTTTCTGCTTGGCCACCAGGAGTTGCCTTGTCTTCACGGGAGCTGGCGGAGGCTTCGAGTGTGCGCAAGAGCTGACGATAAAAGCGCCTCCGAGCAGGATGGCTCCGAGACGCACCAGGTCTGATCGGTCAAATTTGCTCATCACTGCTTTGAGCGGCACGTTGAGGAAAAACTTGAGCGAGAAATGTGGTGCAGGGTTGGTTATCCTCACGGCTGGAGTACGTTCATCCCTCTGGGCACGCCATTTTGCCGGCAAGTTTCGGTCGGTGCTTTCTCTCGGTTCCCGCAGCCCGTTGGCCCAAGAGAGCATGGTCTCAGTAATAACCGGAAGTTGCTGTGATGGACCGTCTCCTTGCCCGGCTGGCACGCGTCATGCTACCAAGTTGGCCGGGAGGAAATCATGGCGCCATGTATCCGAAGGCTCTTTTCCGCGGCGCTTGCGTGCCTAACCTTCAGTGCGTGTGGTGGTGTGAAGGACCCTCCCAAAGAGCCGGAACCCATCTGCTCAGAGCAACTCGCCGACGGCACCTGCGTTGGGCTGACCTATCCCGTGATATGTCACGCTGACGTTTGTGCCGAAGGGGTTGCCTGCGAGCGGACGTATCACGTTGACGCTCACGCGGGTGGAGCAGCCGACGGCTCAAGTGGCGCACCCTTTCTTGCCCTCACCGACGCCGCGGAAGTGGCGGTGGCGGGTGATTGCATCGTGGTCAAAGCTGGCCGCTACAGCGCGCTTAGTCTCGCGGGTGGGGTGAGCCTTCTCGGCAGTGGGGCGGCGAATGTCTCTATCGTGGGATCGTCCGACACGCCAGCGCTGAGCATCAAGGATGGGCAAGGCGGATGGATCCGTGGCCTCACGCTCTCGGGAGAAGGCCGCGGTCTGAGCCTGCTCCGCGTCAAGAAGATCCAGGTCGAGCAGGTGGTGATCGATGGCGTCCGGGAAGTGGGGCTGGATATTCGTCAGAGCACTGCGGTCACCTTGACGCATGTGAGCGTCCGGGGTTGCCGAGGCAACGTGGCAGGCGAGTTTGGCGTGGGCGTGGTCTTGGCCGACGGGAGCATGGCTGATTTCAACCGCGTGGTTGTGGCTGAGAGCGCAGCTGAGGGCATCTTGGTCGCCGAGGCGGGCTTGACGCTCAAAGACGCGAAGATCCTGCGCAACGGCGTGTCTGGAGTGAGCATCGCCTGCGTCGTCGCAGAGGGCTGTGGTGATTCTCTCATCTCCACCCTCGAGGGGGTGGAGCTGAGCGGCAATCAGCATGTGAGCCTCCTCATACGCGGCGCCACAGTTCGAGCCACCAAATTGGACGTGACCCATACCCAGCAGGCCAAGGGCACGCTGGCTCGCGCGGTTGAAGTGCAAGACGGCGCCTCTGTCGAGATCTCCGAGAGCTGGGTGCACCACAATCAGGGCATGGGGATCCTCATCGATCGTTCCACTGGCAAGCTGCAGGGCAACCGGATCGAGGAGAACGCAGAGCGCGGGATCTGGCTGCAGTCCATTGGGCAGGGCTTCGAGCTGCTGAATAACGACGTGTTGAAGAATCAACTCGTGGGCATTGGTATGCTCAGCTCCGTCAAGGTGCGCGTGATGGGCGGGCAGGTGATGAGCACAGCGGAGAAGGCCTTCTTGAACAACGCTGACACCATCGTGGTGGGTGATGGGCTGCAGATCCTGGATGGGTCCGAAGCTACCGTCTCTGGTGTTCACATTGGGGAAAACGATCGGGTGGCGCTCCTCGTGGATGCATCCACCAGCACGGTGCGCGATTGCACGCTGGATGGGGGCGAGGCGGCGCTGATCGTGCAAAACGCGCTCATCAGCGAGCAGAGCTTCGTGAACAACCAGCGGGAGAGCGGCGCAGCGCTGCAGCCGGTCTCTCCGCAAATCCCCTACGCCATCGGCATCGCACCGATCTCTGTCTCGCCTTTGCCCTTGCCCTAGAGCGACCCCGAATCAGCCGCCCATTGACACGTTGGCCTCTCTCGGGGCAGGCATAGGCGGTGGAGCAGGAAACTCTTCAGCTGGCGCAACGTTATGAGCTGCAGTCCGTGGTGGGACGGGGCGGCATGGGTGAGGTTTGGCGCGCCATCGATTTACAGAGCAGACAGACGGTCGCCATCAAGCGTTTGCTACTCTCCGCTGGTGGAGCAGATGACCGCGCCCGCCTGCTGCGTGAGGCGGACACCCTCCGCGAACTCTCCCATCCTCATATCGTTCGCTATCTCGACGCGGGCTTCGACGCCGCTGATCAGCCCTTCTTGGTGCTCGAGTGGCTCGAAGGTGAAGACTTGGCAGCGCGCCAACGTCGCGAGCCCCTCACGCTCGAGGCGCTCATCGCCCTGGTGGGCCAGCTGCTGGAAGGGCTTGAGGCTTGCCACGCCCAAGGTGTGACCCACCGTGACATCAAGCCCAGCAATATCTTCATCACTCAGGATGAGAAGGGTGAAACGCAGATCAAGCTCGTGGATTTTGGCCTCGCCCGGCTGAGCGCGGCGCAAACACGGCTCACTCGCACGGGGATGGTCCTTGGCACCCTGCATTACCTCGCCCCCGAGCAAGTTCGCGGCTCAGTGTCCGTCGATCACCGCGCGGACCTCTACGCTGTGGGGGTGTTGCTCTACGAGTTGACGACGGGAGAGCTGCCTTTTTTTGCCGAAGAGGCCATGGCGGTGATGCTGAAGATCATCTCGGAGACACCACGCTGGCCAACGGATATTCGCCCCGATCTTCCGCTCTGGGTTGAGGAGTGCACCTTGCGGGCCATGCGTCGCTCCCCCTCGGATCGCTTTCAATCTGCTACGGAGATGCTCGCTGCGCTCTCCTCGGAGACCTGCACGCCTGACGTTTTCGCGCCCACCACCGCCAAGACTCTCCCCCTCTCTTCCGTGGAGCAGCGCTTGGTTTCGCTGCTCTGTGTGGATGGTGTGGATGTCTGTCGTGACCTCCTCTCGGCAGAGCATGTCGCGAAGGAAATCGACAAGGTTGGGGGCGTGAGCCAAGCGCTTCTGGGAGGGCGGATGGTGGGCCTCTTTGGTTTGCAGCAGACCCGGGGCGACGAGCCACGACAGGCCATCAGCGCCGGGTTGGCGATCCGTGAGCTGGCCGTCGCGACGGAGGGTGAGGTGCAATTGCTCGTGGCGACGGTGCATGTGGAGATAGGGCAGCGCTTCGAACTCGACAGACGGGAGCTCGATGATGCCACGCGGGCCATGGCGGAGCTCCCACCTGGGGAGCTGATCGTCGACAACGTCACCCGTCAGCTCCTTGGTGACCAGGTCCAGTTTCGTCGAGGAGCAGCCCACCACGTTGTGCTCGGTCTGGCGAGGCAACGCAGTGGTCGTCGTCATGTGCTCGGCGTGGAGACGCCCACCGTTGGCAGAGAGTCGGAGCTGGCGGGGTTGAAAGCCACCTATACACGGGTGGCGGATACCAGCGAAAGCGAGGCAACGCTGATCATCGGCTCTGCGGGGGCGGGCAAGACACGCGTGCTTCAGGAGCTCACCCATAACCTGCGAGAGAGCGGCGCTTTCATCTTCGAGGCGACGCCCGACTCCTCGCGCGTTCACGTGCCTTACGGCCTCTTCACGGATGCCTTCAGTCGGCTGCTCGACGATGGCGACGGGGTACCTCAGCAGGCGTTGCAGCGCTTTGTGGAGCGGGCGTTGCCAGCGGGGGAGGAGGCCGCTGTGGTCTTCGCCTTCATCGCCGAGGCCATGGGGTTCGATGGCGGCGCCCTTCCTTTGCTGCGGGCGGCGCGGGCCGACGCCAAGCTGATGCGGCAGCAGGTGCATGACGCCTTCGCCGTGCTCTTTTTGGCGTTGACCTCCAACACACCCTTGTGTTTTGCGACTGACGATCTGCAATGGGGGGATGCTGAGAGCCTGCGCTTGCTTGAGGAGCTGCTGGAGCGGCTCTTGGCGGCCCCCTTTTTCGTTGTAGCCAGCGCTCGACCCGAGCTGCTGGAGCGACATCCGCGGCTCTTCGAGGGGGTGGACGCAGAGCACCTGCTGCTCCAGCCCTTGCGCCGCCGCTCCATGCAACGTCTGCTGCACGCGATCTTGGGGCGGCGAGCTCCCGACGACCTTGAGGCTTTGGTGATCGATCGTTGTGGTGGCAACCCCTATTTTGCTGAGGAGCTGCTCTCCTGGATGGTGGTCAATGATGTGCTGGTCGCAGGTGAAGGTGGCTGGCAGCTGAAAGGTGACGCGTCAGCGCTTCAGTTGCCGGCTGGGGTGGAGGGGGCTATCCAGGGACAGCTCGACCGGCTGCCCACCGACGTCAAGGCCTTCGTCAAAGATGCCTCCGTCTTCGGGAATGTGATTTGGCAGGAGGGGTGCACGGTGTTGGTGCAAACGGCTTCTCTGGAGTCAGCGGTGATGGACGTCGCCGCGCAGCTCGAGACCCTTCAAGGCCTGAAATACCTCGAGAGCCGAAAAGTCGCCCGCCTGCATGGGACCCATGAGTGGTCATTCTGTCACAGCTTGGTGCGCCAGGTGGCCTACCAGATGCTGCCAGAGAGCCGACGCAGGCAGCTTCATCTGCGGGCAGGGCAGTGGCTCACGGAGGCTGGCGAGCAAGATGCCCTGGTCTTGGCCAGACACTTCGAAAGGGGCGGGGACGCAGGTCGTGCAGGGGATCTCAAAGCCCAGGCGGGGCATCAGGCGTTGGCTGCTGGGGATATGGAGCGCGCGCTGGGCTGCTTTTCGGCCTCCCTCACCACGCCCTCACTTTCCATAGCGGAGCGCGTTGAGCGCACCCTCGGCGTGGCACGTTGCCACTATCGCTTTGGTCAATACGACGAGGCCTGGCAGACCATCGAGCAGCTTGGGTCCGACGTGGGGCAGGGTGGCCATTTGCTACACGTGGACTGCTTGCTGGCCAAGGGCAAGGTGCTCTTTGCGCGCAATCGTTACAAGGAGGCAGAGGCGCTGCTCGTCGCAGCCAAGGAGGCCTTGCGGGAGGATGCTCGCGATCTCGAGACCAAGCGCTGGTTCGAGATTCAGCACACCTTTTTCTGGGTGCTCTGGGCTCAGGCGCGCCATGGCGATGGCGGAGTGGTGGCGAGGGAGCTCTACCAATGGGCCAAGAGGCACGAGCTGCAAGAACAACTCTGTGACGCCAAGCTCGCCCTCGCTTACTACCACTCGGCTGAAGGCGATCTGGCTCAGCGTGTCGCGTTGACCGGAGAAGCCGTGGCGCACGCGCGGGCGAGCGCTCAGCCCTATCGGGAGGTCGATGCTCTGCTCCTGCTCGCCTCTTCTCATGAACTCGTGGGTGCATACGACACAGCCCATGCGACGCTGGAGCAAGCCGACGCCCTCGCTCGACGCTTGAAGTCCAAGCATCACCTGGCCAGCATCGCCGCCTGGCGGGGGCGTGTGCTTTGTCTTGGTGGAGCAGACGAGGTCAACGTGGAGCAAGCGCTCGTTCACCTCCAAGAAGCGATCGAGCGCGCAGGACCGCTGGGGGATGATCGCACGCTGGCCATCGCCCTGGTTGGCAAGGCTCGCGCTCTGCAGCGGCGAGGTCAGGCTTCTGATC
Organism: Deltaproteobacteria bacterium; assembly: GCA_019314525.1. Classification (GTDB taxonomy): domain Bacteria; phylum Myxococcota_A; class Polyangia; genus JAFCZD01. The sequence goes on along the minus strand of JAFCZD010000185.1, from coordinate 3,728 downwards.
TCTTGGACGCGGCCGCCGCCGCTCGTCAAGCCCTCGGCCTCGTGGCGAATCGCGTCCCAGAGGTGGAGGCCGAAGCCCAGCTGGCCTTGGCCCGCAACGCGTTGGCAGGTGGAGAGGCCGACGTGGCGGTAGCCCACGCGCTGGCTGCGGTGGCGTTGCTCGATGGTATGGACGCCCCAGAAGACGCGACGGAGATCCTCTGGGTGGGGTATGAAGCGCTGGTGGCTGCCAGAAGGCAGACTGAGGCCTCTCAGACGTTGCAGCGGGCACGCCAAGAGCTGAGCGAGAGAGCCAAGCGCATCAGCGTTGCCTCTATCCGCCGCAGCTTCCTTGAGAATGTCGCCCACAACGTAGCCATTGGGCGCGTGGGTGACGAGTCGTCTTCATGATTCCTTGATGAACGGCCCCATTCGCGCTAGATCGGCCCTTATGAGCCGTTATCTCCTTTTCCTTTTCACCTCTCTTATGGCCGGCAATGTGCTGGTGGGCTGCGACGACAGCGCGAACATCAGCGTGGATCTCAATTTCGGTGATGTGCTTGCCGTTGACGCGGGTTTTAGCGATGACGCCACTGGAGTGGAGGCGGGCCCCGCCAGCGATGGGGTGGGCGCAGGAGACATGACCCTCGCGGAGTGCGGCGTGGGTTTGGTTGCCCATGGTTCAGCTTGCATCCCACTGCTCGACCGCTGCAGCCAGCATGAAGTTCCCTTGGTGGGGGGGGGCTGCAAGAGGGTGGGTATCGTTAGTTGTGAGGGAGGCATTCAAGGCCCCGACGACGCCACCTGCCAGCGCATCGGGGTTCAATCTTGCCTGGGCGGCATCAAGAGCGCCCCTACCTGGGAGTGTGCCGCCGTGGGTGTACAAGAGTGCCCTGGGGGCCTTCTGGACGCGGCCGATGGCACCTGCAAACCTATTGGCGCCCCCACCACTTGTGTTGATGGCTGGACGTGGGTCGGAGGGTACTGTCAGCCGATTCTGCCGACGCAGACGTGCCCAGCGGGCACGATGCAGCTCATGGGTGAAGCGACGTGCCAGCCAATCCGAGCGTGCGGCGATGCGCCCTACGGCGACATCCAACTTCCAGCAAACGCGCTCCACGTCGATCAGGCCTACGACGCTGGCGGCTCCGATGGCACGGCAGACAGGCCCTACACCACCCTTGGCTCGGCGCTGGCCGCGGCGCCAGAAGGAGCCACCATCGCTATCGCCGCCGGTAGCTACAAGGAACACCTGATCATCGGCAAAGCTGTGGTGTTCGAGGGGCGCTGTCCTCAGCTGGTGACCATCGAGGGACAAGGCACGAACCCTACCCTGGAGCTTCAGGCCGATACCACGCTGCGTGGTCTCACCCTCACGGGGGGCGGCTCTGGCCTGCGCAGCGTCGATGTCGCGGTGACCTTGGAGGGGGTGGCCATCATAGGTTGCGCCGGCGAGGGGCTGGCGGCCCAAGGGGGCAGCGTCACCCTCATGCACAGCCTGATCGCGGAGAACCACCACTGTGGCGCTGATCTGCGCGGGGCTCATGTCACGATGGAAAAGACCGTGGTGCGCGATACCCGCTCGGACGCTGCCGGGGTTGGTGGCATGGGCATCCAGTCGCTCTCCACCCCAGGCAAGGATGGGGAGCTGACCTTGAACGATTGTGTGGTGGCGTCGAATATTTCGGCCGGGATTTTGGTGGAGGGCTCTGACCTCACGCTGAATCGCACGCTCATTCGCTCGACCCAGAGCCTCGCAGCCAACCAGGGGCAAGGTCTGGGCATCCAAGCGCTCGCTACCGCAAACGCTGCAGCTCAGGTCACCATCAACGACAGTCTGCTGGCAGATAACGCAGGGGTGGGTCTGCTGCTCTCCGGCTCCAAGGGCACCCTCAAGCGGACAGTGATCGCCCACACCACCTCGCCGGCCGGCGGGCTGGGCGGCGCAGCGATCCAGGTGATCTTTGGCAGTGAGCGCGGCAAGCTCGACATCGAAGACAGCCTTCTCGTGGACAACCCCAACGTCTCTTTGGCCATCGCAGGGTCCGACGTCACGCTCCAACGCACAGTGGTGCGAGACACCAGGCCCCAGGCCAAAGACAACAATGCCGGCATCGGTGTGCAGTCGGGCTTTGGTATCCAAGGCGAGCCAAGCTCCACCATAACGCTCACCAATTGCCTGGTGGCGCACAATCGAAACCTCGGCATGGGCTTTTGGGGCGCGAAGGTCACACTGGAACGCACCATCGTGCGGGACACCAAGCCTCAGCTCTCGAACCAGAAATATGGTTCGGGTATTCGCGTCTCCCCCCTTGGCGCTCAACCTTCGGAGTTGACGTTAAGACGCTCTGTCCTCGCCAACAATCACGTCGCGGGCATCTTCGCTGACGGCAGATCCAAGGTGCTCCTGGAGCGCTCGGTGGTGCGTGATACTCAGGCCCAAGTCTACGACGGTAAATACGGGCACGGCATCGTGGGCATTCAGTCGAGCGTGACGCTTCAGGACAGCCTCGTGGAGCGCAACCGCTACATGGGCATCAACCTCTTTGGCAGTGAGGCCACGGTGAACCGCTCAATTATCCGGGACACCCTCTCTCGCCTCTCCGATGGTGAATTTGGCTACGGGATCGAAGCGGTCTCATCGTCTGCAGACAAGGCCGTCGTGACCCTCACCGAGAGCCTCATCGCGAATAACCACGCCGTGGGTGTGCACCTCGACTCAGCCGACGCCACAGTGGAGCGCAGCATTATCCGCGATACGCAGCCCAAGCCTTTCGCGCGCACCTTCGGTAAGGGCATCGAGGTGCTCAAAGGAGACGTCGGCCCAGGCTCGCTCATCGTGCGCGAGAGCTTGATCTCCAGCAATCGGGACACGGGCGTCGCTATCTTTGGCTCCAAGGCCCACATCAGCCGCACCGTCGTGAGAGACACGCTTCCCCGCGACAGCGACCTGTGGACAGGCGTTGGCATCGGCGCGCGTTCATGGGCGGGGTCGCCCGCTGAGCTGACCATCGAAGACGCGCTCGTCCTCAACAACACCACCTTGGGCATCCGCCTCTGTGGGTCTTCGGCCACGGTGAAGCGTACGGTGGTCGCAGAGACCCGTGGGCGCGCGCTGGATGGCATGTTTGGCCATGGTGTTGGCGTTAACGAGCTTGGTGGTGAGTCTTCTGTGTTGACCTTGAGTGAGAGCGTGATCGTCGACAATCGCAGCGTGGGTGTCTCCATCTACGCCTCAACCGCCACCATCGAGGGCAGCGTGATTCGTGACACGCGCTCGCGAGTAAGCAATGGTCGTATGGGCCTGGGCATCCAGGCGTTGGGTTTGGTGGATGAAGACACAGGGGAATCGACCTCGAGCCAGATCACCCTGCGTGAGAGCGTGATCTCGGGGAGCCACTCCACGGGTATCCTGGTGGCGTCTTCCAAGGCGTTGGTGGAGCGCTCGATTATTCGCCAGAGCCAGGCCACAGAGATGGACGACAAATATGGCGACGGGTTGACGATTTCGTTGGTGGCGGAGGCGGATATGGCGAGCCTCGATCTTCGAGACAGCCTCATTGACCAGAGCACGCGGGCAGGTCTGCTCTTCCTTGGCACCGAGGGCACCGTCAGTCGCTCACTCTTCCGTCAGGGTGCCTTTTCCATCGTCGTCAAAGAGAGCGCCAGCCCGCTCATCGGCGAAGACAATATGTTCGAGGGGAACACCGAAGATGGCGTGGTGTTTGGCAAGGGCTTGGAGCCCACCCC
>JAFCZD010000671.1 GCA_019314525.1 Deltaproteobacteria bacterium | reverse complement strand
GGCCGCGAGCGCTTCACCACAGGGCTCTTCCTCGACGGCACGCTGATGCCTGGGCTGAGCTACATGGCCGAATTCTATTATCAAGGTGGCACTATCGACGCTGGTGCGGCTGACATCACCATCAGCGCCATGCTCGCCGCGCTGCGGGTAGGCTACACGGCCCCGGTCTGGGGCAAACCCAGGGTAGAAGCCTTCTTTGATTACCTCTCTGGCGACGACGATCCCGCTGACGATAAATCACAGAGCTTTGATACGCTCTTTGCGACCAACCATAAGTTCTATGGCTTCATGGACGCCTTCCTCAACATCCCCGCCCACACCGGTGGCTTGGGGCTGATGGACATGGGCGGGCGCGCCAAGCTCGTGCCAGCAAAGTGGTTCAACGTCTTCCTCGACTTTCACCACTTCGCCACCGCCCAAGACGGCCCCGACATCGGCCAGGAAATCGACCTCATCGCCAACTTCAAGGTCAACCGCTTCGCGACGATCCAGGCCGGTTTTGGCGTCTTTCTGCCCGCTGAAGAGCGCGGTGACGAGGTTGCCACCTTTGGCTACCTGATGGCTAACCTGGCGCTCTAGGGCACTCCCAGTCTAGCGCAGCCACGTTGGGTCTTTGGTGTAGTGGTAGCGCAGCTGATCGTCACCATAACGGTGCTCGCGCCCCATGGGGCACACGTCGCGGATCACCACCCACTCTTGCCAATCCTTCTCGCTATCTGCTCCAGCGGCCAGCGCACGCTTCAGCGCTGCTAGACATGGTGCCGCGCAACCTGCGCAGGGCGCCTCGCGCGGAGACATCTCGGGACCCAGGGAATCCATCACCAGGGCCGCCCTCAGGCCAATCCAGGGCCCAAAGTCGGGGTGCACCGAAAGATGCGCCGGTGAGAGCGCGGCCAAACCCGTGAGACGCGCAAGTTCTTGAATCGCCACGCGCCGAGGAGGGTGCTCATGAGCGAAGCGCAGCTCATAGCGCACAGAAAGCTGGGTGGCTGCGTCACCGATCACCCGCTCCACATAGCCATCGAGGGGATTGAGATCGCCTGAAACGCCAGCAGCTCTCCGCGCGACGATAAAGGGTGCCCACAGCGCGCGTGAGTTGGCGAGGATGACCACCCGCGAGCGTGGCTCACCAAAGTCAGGCAACCTCACCTCTGCAGCCACTGCGGCATTATAAGCACCCACCTGACATGCCGCGGCGAGATCGATTCCCCCTCTGGCGCAGGCCTGAAGAAAGACACAAAGCGCGGGTTTCGCTGGAGAAAGAAACATCCACAAGAGCATACCAGTCGTTGGCGACGCGCCGCGAGCTATGTCACACTTCGGCCTGGGAGGGGTTCCAATGCCAATACGAGGCGACACACGCGCCGAGAAAGAGATTCTGCTCACCATCATCGAGGGTGAAATGGATGACGAGCAGCTCATCGCATACTATCAACACTTCTTCGACGAAAAGCTCTACACGCGCTTCAAGCGCGAACTGATCGACGGCCGAAGTTGCACCAAGATGTCCGTCACCGCCAAGGGCCAAAAACGCCTGGGCGCGTTGCTTTCACAGTACAGGGTCGATCTCACCGATTACCGGGCGGCGATGGTTGCCACCACTGACGTCGTCTACGGCATGTTCCGCATGTGGGAGATGGGGCGCGGTTCCCTTGGCTACGAGCTGAAGGTCTTCCGTGAGGAAGCTGAAGCGCGGAGCTGGCTCGCTGCCTGATCGGCGAGCGTTCCTGACGCTGGCCACACTTCACTTCATCGTACCCTTTTGCCAAAGCCTCCAGCGTGCTAACAGCGGCTACTGGAGGAATCGATGAAGCCCCACCCCATCTTGTGCGCTCTGCTCTTCGCAACCACCTTGGCCTGCGGCACCCGCGTGCCCCCACCGGCCACGCCCGCCAAGGCGAGCAAGAAGACACCAAAGGTAGAAACGAAGACCACCCTCGCGCTGAAGATCGAGGCTCCCCAGGGCTTCACGAAGCGCACAGCGGGGCCGACGACCTTCATCGCCGGCCCTGATCCTGCCCTGCGTGTGGTGGTTATGGTCAGTCAGGTGGCGTCCCTCGAGGCCGCCATCGTCACCGGTTGGACTCAGACTGATCCAGGGCACACCATCAAACCCAAGAGCGTCATTCGCCCGCCAACGGCGAACGAGCCCTACGACAAGAGCATCATCGCCCACTATGAAATCGGCACCGATCAAATCGTGCGGCAGGCCATCGCCCACCGCTACAAGGAACAGGCCATCGTGATCCTGCTCCGCGGCCCCTTGTCCGAGGTGAAGAAGCGCTCCGCCCAGTTGCGGGAGATCATGGGCAGCGTCAAGCCCATGGAGGCCACAACAAAGACGCTCTCTGCTGCCGACGCCAAAGAGTTGAGCATGGCACAGCTTGAGGAGCTGCGTGCGTTCGTTGAGAAGGCACGCGCGACGCTCGAGGTCCCTGGCGCCGCGCTGGCGGTGGTCCAGGACGGCAACGTGCTCTTCTCCGAGGGCTTCGGCCACACCGACCTCAAGGGCAAGCGGAAGGTCACCTCCCGAACACAGATGATGTTGGGCTCGATCACGAAGTCCTTCACAGCGCTTCTGGTGGCCAAGCTCGTCGCTGAGGGCAAGCTCTCCTGGGAGACCGCTGTCACCAAGCTCGACCCAAGCTTCCGCCTCAAATCGAAGAAGCAGACGGACGCGCTCAAGCTCTGGCATTTGATGTGTGCCTGCACCGGCGTGCCGCGCCGCGATATGCCCCTCATCTTCGATTGGGAGAAAGCCACCCCCGAGAGTGTGATGGGGGACCTGCGCCAGCTCGAGCTGCTCACAGGCTTCGGCGAGACCTTTCAATATAGCAACCAGTTGGTGGCCTCAGCTGGCTTCGTCGTCGCTAAGGCCGCTGGCAAGGGGCGTAACCTAGCGACGCGCTATCGTCGCCTGCTCCGCAGCAAGGTCCTTGCCCCCCTGAAAATGAAGGATACACGCCTCAGCTTTGCCGCTGTCACACGTAGGGGCAAACACGCGATGCCACACTCGGAGACTATCGGGGGCAAGCTGGTCACGCTCCCCCTAGCTCATGAGCGTTTCGTGCTGCCCTACGCCCCCGCCGGCGCCCTCTGGTCGAGCGTCGATGACTTTTCGAAACTCCTGGTGGAGCTGACCCAAAAAGAGAGCAAAGTGCTGCCCCCGCGCGAGCAGCTCG
>JAFCZD010000670.1 GCA_019314525.1 Deltaproteobacteria bacterium | reverse complement strand
GGCAAAACGGGTGGAGGGGCATTTCAGTCAAATGGGGGTCTTGGCTTGTGCCGGTGAGATCACGACCACGGGCAACGCGATGCTCAAGCTCCTCTCGGCGCTCACAGGAGAGAGTGGCGTGCTTCCGAGCGCTATTGAGGAGGCCGTCAAGCCGTTGATGCCCCTCAACGCTGAAGATCAGATCGCGTACGCGGTGGAGGTGCAGCCAGAGACAACGTCAGGGCCGATCTACAAAAAGGCTGGCGCTACTGCAGGTGGTTTCAGCAGCTATCTAGCCTTTCGCCGATCGCCACAGGTGGGCGTGATGGTGATGAGCAACTGTGGTGGCTTCACCCCGAAGACGTTGGCGCTTGCCGTCCTTGCGGAGTTGATGATTGCTCCATAGATGACGTCAGCGAACGTCTAGGAAATCTAGAGACACGGATTGACACGGATTTCTTGTGTCTGGATAATGGTATGGAGGGTTACGCAGAAACGAGGAGAAAAGATGGGCGCCGTCCATGCACGGATGAGGCATTTGAGTCTGATGGTGCTCTTGGCTGCGACACTTGGCTGTGGCGTGGACGATCAGCTGCCAGCGGGTGGGTTTGCCCAGGGCATCACCGATGGCGTCGATTACGACGGTCATCCCTCTGTGGGCATGGTGCTGCGCTATGCACTAAAGAAAAATGGGAAGATAACCAGTAGTGTGGTGGGGCTTTGTACAGGCACGCTCATTGGCAGCAAGACGGTGCTTACCGCTGCCCACTGCATGGATGCACCCATCGCGGAGTATGGCTTCTACACTGACGGTCGTTTGCTTCTAGGCGTGCCAATCTTTGGTGTCCACCACCCCATTGCGTCAGCCACCGTTCATCCCTCCTATGACAATATCGCGTTGCGTAATGACCTAGCCCTGATCGAGTTAGAGAGGGCGCCAGATCTTCAGCCCATTCCCATCTCGACACATCCGCCATGGGCGGACTTGGACCTGACCTTGATCGGTTATGGGGAGAACCTCGACGCAGTTTCAGGCGTCAAGCGGATCGCCTTCAATAGGCTTTCTGTGCTCTATCGTCAGACGTTCCTGTTCGTTGGCACTGGGGATGGTGTGGGAAACATTGGCCCAGGTGACTCTGGGGGGCCAGCTCTTGCCACCATCGGCGGCGCTGAGGTTCAGGTTGGCGTGAACTACGGTGGGTCACGCCCGACTGGCCTCCGAGGGTGGGCTCAACGCACGGACGTCTATGCAGAGTGGATCATGAGCGTCAGTAAGGGCGACGCAATGCAGCGACCGCCGCTGGTGGATACCACGCTGCCCACCGTGATGATTACTTCACCCCAGGCCGCTTCGGTGGTGGACGGTGATGTAGCGGTGCACGTCGACACAAGCGATGCCGAGAGTGGCGTGAAGACTGTCAGCCTCTTCGTCGACGGTACTCTCATTGATACGGCGTCCACGAGTCCAGCCGTCTTCCAGCTCGTGAACCTTGGGGAAGGGCCTCATCTCATCAAAGCGACGGCGTCGGATGTGGCGGGCAACAACGCCTCTGATAGCATCTCCATCACTGTCGCGGGTGGCACCGTCGAGCCAGATACAACCCCACCGAAGGTGTTCATTACCAGCCCTGGTGAGGGCGTGGTGGTGGACGGTGATGTAGCGGTGCACGTCGACACAAGCGATACCGAGAGTGGCGTGAAGACTGTCAGCCTCTTCGTCGACGGTACTCTCAGTGATACGGCGTCCACGAGTCCAGCCGTCTTCCAGCTCGTGAACCTCGGGGAAGGGCCTCATCTCATCAAAGCAACGGCGTCGGATGTGGCGGGCAACAACGCCTCTGATAGCATCTCCATCACTGTCGCGGGTGGCACCATCGAGCCAGATAACACGCCGCCGACGGTTTCGATCACGAGCCCCAGCGCCAGCGAGACATTGCTGATGCCCCGCGACTTTGCGGTGCGGGTCGAGGCAAGCGACACCGAGAGTGGGGTGCAGTCCATCGCGCTCTTCGTGGATGGAGAGCAGGACCAGATTATTCCAGCGAGCCAGGCGGTTTTCCAGCTCGTCGACCTCAGCGTTGGTACACACACCCTCATGGCAACGGCCTCCGACATGGCGGGCAACAGCGCGTCAGATACTCTTTCCATCTCTGTCTTTGTCTCGCCCAGCGGGCCGGGGCCAGACGTCACGCCGCCGCGGATCACGATCTTGGCTCCAGAGGAGGGCGCTGCAGTGGGCTCTGACTTCAGGGTGCGCGTCGAGGCTAGCGACGCTGAGAGTGATTTGCGGGGGGTGACTCTGCTGATCGATGATGTTCAGGTTGGCATGCCTCAGCTGAGTCCTGCGACCTTCGAGGTTGAAGGTCTCACTCCTGGTGCGCACACCTTGTTCGCTATTGTGCATGACGAAGCAGGCAACAGCGCCTCTGACAGGGTGGTCGTGGTCGTGAGCGTGGGCGCACCCTCAGGCTGCGCGCTCCCGGGGGGGGCGCTCGGCAAGCCATCCACTGGGCTTTTGCTCTTGCTCTTGTTCGTCGCGCTGCGAATCAGGCACCGCTAATGCCAAGGCGGGAGGTTGCCCTCCTCAGGTGCTCAATGGGATCCCGCATGGCGTCAGCGATGCTCGCTTCGTGGGGTGCCAGGGCCTGCCAGGCGCTCACACCTCTCTCTCGCAGTTCGCGCTCATCAACTGCCACCTGACCTGCGATCACGGCGACCTTCGCTTTGGTATTCCTTGCGCACTCCAATACCGAGGACACGACCTTACCCTGGAACGATTGGCTGTCGAGCTTACCTTCTCCTGTGATGACCCAGTCGGCCGACTCGAGCAGAGCCTCAAGACCGCAGCAGTCCGCGATCACCTGGCCGCCGGGTTGCAACGTCCCTCCCAAGCAGGCGATCACAGCGCCACCGATTCCCCCTGCAGCGCCTGCGAAGGGCACATCCAGCGACGGCAGGCCGAGCTGCTCTTGGACGACGCGGTTGAAGTGTTCGAGGCCCGCATCGAGCTGGGAGACTTGCTGAGGCGTCGCGCCTTTTTGCGGACCGAAGATATGCGCCGCAACATCACTCAAGCCGATGACTTCGATGGCCGAGATGTCGCAAGCGTCGCGAGCCGAGGGATTGATATGCTCGATGCGCTCGAGTGAAGCGCCGCAGGGGGAAAGCTCGCGCCCTACGGCGTCGAGAAACCTCCAGCCCAGAGTGCTCAGCAGACCCAGGCCGCCGTCCACCGTGGCGGAACCCCCCAAGCCAAGGAAGATGCGTCGGGCGCCACGCTCTACTGCGTGCTGAATCAACTGGCCCGTTCCATAGCTCGACGCCATCAGTGGGTCGCGGAGCGCCTTGGGAACAAGCGGGAGCCCGCTGGCGCTGGCGACCTCGATGGCAGCGCTTTCTTCTCCAGGCCACCAGGCGTAGCTGGCGTCGACGCGCTGGTTGGGTAGGGGGCCTTGTACGTCTTCCACCTGAATCGTTTCGCCACCTGGTTTGTTGGACAAGAGCGCGTGCACCGTGCCCTCACCCCCGTCAGCCATGGGTACCTGCGTGATCGCCAGCGAGGGGTCTAGAGCGAGCAGGGCGTCGGCCACAGCCTGACAAGCTCTGCTGGCCGTCAGGCTGCCTTTGAAGGAATCTGCTGCGACGACGATCTTCATCAGAGTCTATCCTTTGTCGGCCACTTGGAGCATAAGCTACTTCAGTCATCGTGGGCGGTGTCAGAGTGCGCTGAATGTGCAATTCTAGAGCAGTGAGGCGTCGAAGTCTTGAGCAGGGGAGATCATGATAATCCGCGAGGGAACACGGCAGTACGCGGACGATCTGGTGGAGGCTAGCAAGACGCGCGTGCTCTACGGTCAGGGACGTGGTGGTGCCTTCGGGAATATCGCCGCGGCGGCGGTGGCCATGGGCGTGATGGCTCTGTGGAGCTCCGATCCTATCGCGCACCTCCCCTT